>JABGWN010000075.1 GCA_018645535.1 Methanobacteriota archaeon | reverse complement strand
GATAGAATAGCTCTCTGCATCGCATGGGTTTACATTTTAGCCATTCCATTCTATCTGTTCTTCAATGTCAGAGTAACTGGGTTTTACATCGAGGATATGGATGCTATTGCCTACACTCTAAATCCAGAGATTGAAACATGGTTCAGAAGGATTGATGCATTTACAAACTGCATGCCATCTCTGCATATTGCTGTACCATTCTCAATTTGGCTTACATTCAGAAAGCATGACCATGATGGCCGTTGGAAGCGTTTCCAAAACATGACGCTGATCTACATCATCGTGACTGCATTTGCCATCGTATACCTTGGTATTCACTGGTTCTCAGACATCATCGGTGGAATGATGATAGGCGCACTTACCGTGAAAATGGTTGACAAATCCAACACGGCCGTTTGGAGTGTTTTAGATGAACGTACCATCAACAGTCGTCTTGCAACGGTTCTAACCCGTCCGATTCACTCACTAAAATTTGTATTCAACCGTAGTAAAAAATTCACTCTAAAATTGCTAAAACCAACAAGTAAAGAAACAGGCGCAATGATTGTCATTGTGCTTATTCTCACCGCTGGAGTGATTACATGGGATCTTACAAACAAGGACCTGCCAGCAGAAGGCGTACAATCTGCTCAAGGAGCAGTCGCTTCTGATGGGTGGCTTGCCACACTTGACAACCAATCGGGTGTTGCCGTTGTTCTTGTTCACAATCTTTCATCAACTTCTGATGATGCAGTCGTTGTTGTTCAACCAACAATGGACATTGATTCGTTGTACGCCTTGAAAGAGAATTATTTGGTTATGGCGAACAGTTCTGAGATTATGCTCATTGATCTAAACAAACCGGACCAAACTCTTCTTGTGATAAATCAAATAGGAGTAGAAGAACTGCAGTTGACCGATATACAAAGTGAACCTGTACTTATTTACACATCAAATGATGAAATTAAAGCTGTAAATGCTGGGGGTCAAGAGGTCATTCTGCCTATGCTTCCAGAGGGTCAAACCATCGACATGATTTCAGTTCAAGGAAATGAACTCGTGATGATTTCGAAGGAAATGCCTACAACTGTTCACATCGGGACCATCGGACTCTCTGGTACGCAAAACATCGTCATGAATGCAACATCAAGCGAAGAGCAAGACTTGAAGTTGGAAGAATGGGGATTGATTGTCGATTATCAAAATGCTTCGATTACTGACATAGCCTTCAATGACAAGTACATCGCTACAATCGTCAACGTTTCTGCAATAAATCGACTTGTCCTCTATGATCGTGGAACAGTCCAACAATCGATGCCATTCGATGCGAAATTCCCAATTAACAATATCTCAATGGGTTATGAATATCTTGTTTGGGAAGGACGAGACCATCTTGATCCAACAAATCTCCTCGAACAATACCTCGATTGGGAAATACATCAATACAATCTTGAAACGAAGATTAGCGAACAGTTGACTTCAGACAGCATCAATCAATATGCACCAATCGTGGTCGAAGAGGGTGTTGTTTATCTTGAAGAAGGCGAAGATGGTGAACTTGTTGTGAAGGTGCTAACTCGTGGTACTGACCTTGCTACATATTCCAGCGTTGTTCTACAATTCGCTGTAATGGTCCTTATCGTTCTGACATTCATTTTCATTATTCAACGTCAAGATGAAGACAAGAAAGAATTACTCAACCATGATATCGGACACGAGTCCGAATGAGGTTGAATCGTTCCAGCACGGCTTGCATACCGACAGGTTGGCCACCTGGCGTGTTCTCTGCTGGGCCATATATTTCTTCGCAAGCCGCATAGCCTTCGAGGACAGCCTCGATGGCATCCTTTCTGTGTGGGTGGGATGCGCCAAGAATTTCAAAAAGAACGTGAAGGTCTATACCGAATAATTCCGTTTCATATTCAATTCGAGCAAGTCCAAAATCGATGAGCACTGCTTCGTTTTCAGATGTTATGATGATGTTATTTGTCGATAAATCTCCATGAACGACTGCTTGTCGGTGAAGCATACGAATACTTTGGCCCGTATTCTTCAAAATCTCCATGACCTCATCGTCTGGTATTGAGGTGTCATTGAGAATTTCAATCAGCGGTTTACCTTGGACATAACTCATGACCAATTGTTGATCAAACATATCACAATCCAGCAACAATGGGACATTCAACCCACTGCGATACAATCGAACCAACAATCTTGCTTCAGCAATCATCCTTCTTCGCCCTAGTCGATCGTCAAGATCAGGATGTCTCCATGTTCGGTTTCGTCGCTGTTTACGAATTGCCGATTGCCCCATCCATGAACCTCGCCACACTTCTGCCTCTGCTCCGAGGTGAAGACGCTGTTCGTCGATGAAGACCATTACTCTGACCTAAACCGCTCGTTATGATAAGTTCAGCGTTTGCACAGGGTTCAAATCACTCAGCGATGTGGGAAGGTTGAACACCATGTCGATCTCCTTGGCTATGTGCGCAGTTGACTTCTCCTCAACTTCGATGTCTCCTGAAGATCAAGTAATTGCTGAAAGGATTGCTGAACTAAAGAAACAGTTGAGCGATGACTTGTTGATCCTTGGACACCATTACCAACGCGACAGTATTGTGATGCATGCTGACTTCCTTGGAGACTCATTTATGCTTAGTCAAAAAGCAGCAGATTCAGACGCGAAGTACATCATTTTCTGTGGCGTCCACTTCATGGCAGAGTCGGCGGATATACTGACGTCGTCTGATCAAATAGTCATGCTTCCAAACATACGGGCTGGTTGTTCAATGGCCGACATGGCGACACTTGTTGATGTTGAACAAGCGTGGGATGAGATGCTTTCCTCTACAGATTTGAAAGACCCAATACACCGTGATGACCCAGCATCTGTTGCAGAAGAGGGCGAATCATACCTTGTTCCTGTCACCTACATGAACAGCAGTGCGGATTTGAAGGATTTTGTTGGCCGCCATGGAGGTGTAGTATGCACCTCATCAAACGCAACTGGTGTTTTAGAATGGGCGTTTGAACGAGCAGGTCCGAAGGGAGCAGTCCTGTTTTTCCCTGATCAACATCTTGGTAGAAACACTGGAATTTCAATGGGCATCGAAGAATCTCAAATGCCAACATGGACGCCAGGTGCTGGTGCAAGTTCAGACCTTTCATCAGCTCGTATCATTCTTTGGCATGGATTCTGTTCAGTCCATAAGCGATTCAAGCCATCTCAAATTGTAGATTTCCGTCAACGTCATCCTGATGGTGTTGTTGTTGTCCATCCTGAATGTCCAAAAGAAACCGTCGAGGTCTCTGATGCCAACGGATCAACTCAATTCATTTTGAATTATGTAGCCGGTCTTGAAAAAGGAGCCAAGGTGGCTGTTGGAACTGAAATCAACATGGTTGCTCGGCTGGCAGACCAACATCCTGACAAACACATTGAATGCCTCGATCCAGAGATATGTCCGTGCTCAACGATGTACATGATTCATCCTGCATATCTCATGGATTTATTGGAACGATTGGTTGACGGAGAAATTCACAATCAAATTAGTGTGCCACAAGACGTGCAAGAAGGATCGCTTCTCGCCCTTGAGCGAATGTTGGACATCCTAGCTTAATCATTCAGCAAGTCTGCGAAGTTCCTCAACGCTTCGAATTTCAGCAAGATAGATTTGTTCGATAGCATCGTACAAATCAGCATCTCCTTCTTCTTCGATTAGTGAAATCAATTCACCATAGACCTCAGCCGCTTTTGTCTCTGTAATCAGGGATTCTGCAAGCATTTCGAGGTAGGAGGTGGTATGGCGAATCGAGGTCTGATTTCGCTCAGTGACTGCAACACCGCCAAGTTTTACAATAGCAGAACGCACAATGTTTGAGTGCGTCATTGATTCAGTTGCTTCAGAGGTAAAGTGAGGTTCCAATTGGAGTCTGTGAATACCTCGGATGTATACTGCATAGTGAGCATACATGTTAATCGCTCGTAGTTCCCAGCCAAGTGCTTGGTTCAATTTTTCAATCAGTACGGTGGACATCTAATGCATCCTCTCGCTTCTTCTTCTTAAAGGTCAGGATGAGGTTGTAATTGCTGTGCAGAGTCTCCACCCAATCAAGGCCATTAATGGGCAGAGGAGCATAGTTAATCCTACGTAAGTAAAGGCTAAACCGCTTTGCTGTTCATCGAACATACGAATTGTTTCAACTGAAAATGTAGACATTGTAGTCAACCCTCCAAGAAGACCTGTTCCAAGGAGAAGTGCCACGTTTTGAGAGACGACATGTTCTGCAAGAGCGACAGCTATGGCCCCGAGTAAAAGGGATCCTACGAGGTTGACAACAAAGGTGGCCCAAGGAAAACCATCGGTTGCAAGCCATTCCGAAGTCAAGTAACGCATTGCTGCTCCAATTCCTCCACCCAGCGCGACCAAACCAATCTGTTGCAACACAGATGAACCTAAGGCCTGCCACTCTTCAACATCGTGCCTGATTCAATCCGAAAAGCCATGAATTGGGGGTGATGTGGCAAGGCCATGCGCAGGGTATGGTTCATGACTGGGAACTCCGGAAAGGTACGAGAAGCAAAGCATGCTTTGCAACCACTTGGCTTTGATGTGGTTCAATTACAGGTTGAAGGTGTCGAGATAACTGAGCCTCAAGCAGATGATTTGGAAGACGTGGCTCGGTCAAAGATTGAACAAGCGATCCCCCATCTTCCTTCACCACATGATGCTTTACTCGTTGAGGATGCTGGATTATTCGTTGATTCACTGGATGGATTCCCTGGCGTCTATTCTGCTTATGCTCTGAAAACAATAGGTTTCAATGGATTACTCAATCTTCTCAAAGATTCAACTCAACGTAGTGGAGCCTTCCATGCTGTTGCAGCCTTATGGTTGGACGGAGAAGTTCATGTTTCCAGAGGAATTTGCAACGGAGAAATTGCAATGCAAGCAAGCGGTATTGATGGTTTTGGATTCGATCCTGTGTTCATCCCACATCCAATTCAAACTGATGGAAGAGAATATTCTACTGATGGAAATACGTTTGCTGATATTGACCTGAAAGAGAAGGAAATGTTTAGTCATAGACGAAAAGCATTGGATGGTTTGATTCAAATTCTGAACGAATCAAAGCCGGCATCATCGTCTTAAGCACGAAGCGACTGGAGTGTTTGATAGGCATGGGATTCCTTCGCAATACAATCGCATTTGCGTTTGTGGCAGTATTGGTTTTCTATCTCGCGATGGCGGGAGAGTTGGCCGAACAAGAACAATATGCGACAATAGGAGTCATGCTTGTTCTTGGTTTTACATTCATTTTCTCTGGGCAACCAAAGTTCGTTATGCCAGAAGCTAAGCAAGTACAATCAAAGGAATCTGCTGTTGCAACCGAAACGGCTTCTTCAGAAGTTCAAGCAGAAGATTCAGAACCGATTGTAGAAACCCCTCTTCCTGACAAAATGACGCTCAAGGAGCGGAAAGCAGCGAAGATACGTTCAGCGCAAGAAGCCCAACGAGCGGCAATGGCTACAACCAGTGACAAGATCGAAGTTGAACTTCCAGTCGTAACAGTCGAGGCAATCCACGTTGCTGATGAATACGTGGTTGAGGTGAGTCCAGAATCAGTTGAGGAAGCAGATATTCAAGCGACTGTTGCCGAAAGAGCATCAAGGCACAGTGAGATTCGGCAACGAATCGAAGCCCGACGTCGTTCTCAGATGGCTGATATCCGAGCTTCCAGCGCAAGAATGTGGGAAGAACACGTTGTACGAGAAGACCTAGTGGAGATTCTTCAAAAGGAAGGGCATGGATTAGCTGTTCTCGATGAACCTGCTCAGCCCGAAGCAGGACATATCTATGGTGCAACATTCATCCGTATCGATGATCAGCGTGTTCTCAAATACCGTTCTCCGCTTGATTCAGGCTTTGAAGCGGTAATCACTACTGAGAAGGTCTTGGAAAAAGACCCACTTGAACTTCCTCCATTAATGGGCTCAGATGGTAACCCATTGCCGCTGCCTCTTCCTGGCCCTTCAGGTGCCTTGGCAGCATTGAAAGAAGAGATGAATGAGTGAAGGAGTTTGCCTCATGCATTCTCAATCCTATGATTCGAGCCAACAAAAGAACCTTGCATTGCTTGGATTACTTCTCGTTGGTATCGCCCCGACCGTTTCAGTTGTAACAGGATTTGCCTTCAAAGCAGGTGTATTGGCAATTATTGTGTTTGTTTTTACCAAATTATGGATATTTGGCTTACCAGCATTTTGGCATTTACGGATTGATAAAAACGGCTTTTCCCGTTCACCAGCTTTGAATGGAGGATGGGCTGTCTCTGCAGGTTTAGGAATTGTAATGGCAGTTGTAATCATGCTTGCATATTTCATTATTGGAGACACATTGTTGAGTAACGAAGACCTAATCGAAATTCTTGATCCTTTTGGTTTGACAACGCCATGGAAACTTATGCTTGCTATCCTATTTTGGGTATTCATAAATTCAGTTTTGGAAGAGTTCGTCTTCCGATGGTTTATCACATCCAAAATAGAACAACTCGTTTCAGGAAAATGGTTACCTATTCTTCTTTCAGCAGGTGTCTTCACACTGCATCACACCATCGCATTAGCGTTCTTTATCGACCCACTGGGGAATTTCCTAGCATCAACTGGCGTCTTTATTGGAGGCGTAATATTTTCTTGGATATACATCGAATATCGAAGTATATGGGTGGCTTGGGTTGCACATGCAATCGCTGATGTAGCTGTATTTGCAATCGCTTGGCAGATGATTGTAGGATTCTAATCAACGGTGTTTCCATTCAGCCTTTTCCCGGTTGAGGAATGCTTTAACACCAATTTCCTTATCTTCCGTATCGAATAGATTTGCAAATGCTTTCGCTTCTGTAGCAACGCCTTGTGTTAATCCTTCATCCAAAGCAGACCGCAGAGTTTCCTTAGCAACTCGAAGTGTGTTGCTTGACTTTGTGGCAATTAACGAAGCCATAGCCATCACTCGTTGGTTCAACTCTTCAGGCTCAGTAACATGATTCACAAGACCAATTCGCTTTGCT
>JABGWN010000074.1 GCA_018645535.1 Methanobacteriota archaeon | reverse complement strand
TCCTGCAGTTTCTCACGTTGCTAGCGAATTCAATATGAATGATCCAGTGATTAATTCCAAGGCCATGCATTTTGCAATATCTCAATCGGGTGAAACTGCAGATACACTCTCCGCAGTCAAAGAAATTCAGCGAAAGGGGGCTGATGTTCACGGTGTCATCAACGTTGTCGGCTCTACGATTGCTCGTCAATGTGGTAAAGGAGTGTACATTCATTCAGGCCCTGAACAATCTGTTGCCTCCACAAAGGCATTCACCAACATGGTTGGTGCTCTCTCGCTTTTTGCCCTTAAACTAGGGCGTGGTAGATCACTTAATCTCTCAGAAGGAAAGAGGATCACAAAGGGGTTGAAAGAACTACCAAAGAAAATTGAATCCTATCTTGCAAATCCAGGCCCTATTGCTGAGGCAGTCGAAGCGATTATTGGTTCTAAAAATGTTCTTTTCCTCGGCCGTGGAATCTCGTCCCCAGTAGCTTCTGAAGGAGCGCTTAAATTAATGGAGATTGCTTACATCCCTTGTCTTGCCTATCCTGCTGGAGAAATGAAACATGGACCGATCGCGTTGATTGAAGAGGGTTCTCCTGTTGTTGTTATTGCTCCAAATGATGGAGTTCAAGATCGAACTCTAAATGCTATACATGAGTGTAAAGCACGAGGTGCTCGCATCATCTTAATTCATGAGGAAGGAGACTCAATATCTGAAATTGGTGATATCAATATTTCAGTTCCCAAGACACACCCTATGCTTTCTCCACTGGTTACGGTTCTACCGACCCAACTCATAGCATATCATACAGCACTAAAACTCGGAAACGATGTCGATCGACCTCGCAATTTGGCAAAATCAGTAACGGTTGAATGATTAGAGGACAGTGAATCGTTGCTCACTTTCCTTCCAATCAAACGGCTTATATCCCAAAGCGTGCCGAGTATGGCGCATTTTGACAATTCCGAGTTTACGTTGCACATCATCGCCTTTCCGATCCATGACAAGATGAATGACACCATCAGAAAGGTAATCTTCGACACCATATTCTCCAAATTGTTTGTTGTCTTCTCCTGTCATTTCGCATATAAAGAAGGAAGTCAACTCCAATCGTCGAACAGCCTCAAAGAGTCTGAAGATTTCATCACGAGGGTTTTCCATTTTCGTCAAGGTGAAGAATGCACCAAGCGAATCGAAAACAAGAAGTTCAAAACCAATAGATTTACGATAATTGGTCAACTGTTTGATGAGTTGTCCCATCCAGTCAACGCGATTACTCATCCCTTGTTCATCTAATTGAACCCGGAGATCGGATAAATCGATAATTGCAATTCGGTTTCTGACACGAGGGTCATCAACGTTCATGCCCATATTTGACATGTGAGCACGAAGAGAATCTTTCCCCTGCTCAAGAGTGACATAAATTCCACTGGTCTCGCCATAGAGAACTGCATTGTAGAGAACGGAAAACGTTACGCTGGATTTCATAGCTCCCGAAGCACCTGCGACAATACAGATGTGCCCTTTTGGAATTCCTCCTTGCATATTTTCATCCAATCCTTCAACGTGGGTTGGTATTCGTTTCATGGTGTCCATTGTTGCGCCTCGTCGTTAGGAAAACAATCAGCCCTTTGAAACTCACGCATCAAACGTTTGCAAAATCTGATGAACTGTTTCCTCTTAGGGTGTTTATGCAGATTCTTCTTGCATCAGCGTCGACTCGCCGAGGGCTTATCCTTCAGAAGTTATATTCTGATGTTGTACAAACACCACTTGCGAACGTTGACGAAAGCGTACCGAAAGGTCCTGTTTCTGATCAAGTTCGAGAGGTCTCATTGAGAAAATCATACGCAGTTTCGTTCCCCGTCGAGGCAGATGTTGTTGTGGTTGCAGATACGTTGGTTGAAGATCCTGATAATGAGAACACCGCAATTGGACAACCAAGAGATCGGTCTCATGCAACCAGTATGCTCATCCGTCTACGTGGGCGAAGACATAGAGTTTGGTCTGCAACATCAGTTCATGCGTTGAATCAATGGAATACTTCAATCGAATGTGCAATAGTTGAATTTAGTGATTTTTCAGATGATGACTTGATTGAACTCATTGAATCTGGTTCATGGCAAGGGAAAGCAGGGGGCTATGATCTTGCTGGGCTGATGGGTAAGCACGCTTCATTGGTCGAAGGTTCAGAATCAACAGTTCTTGGATTTACAGAGAAATCTCTTGAGTACCTCAGTCAGTTGAACCAATTACTTTGACAAAAATCGATTGTAAAACATTGGGACTCGATGCCAATTCTGATCAGGGAAGAAAATATGTCTCGCAAGAAGATATGTTAGGGATAAAATACCCATAATTTGAGCTACAGCCCAACCAATGAATGGGGCGTAGTTCTTACCAGTTGTTAGGACATTCTTGTCGTATAGGGACCAACAAATCAGAACTGCTCCTGCCATAAGAGAAAGGAATGTGATCCAAGGAGTTGATCTATTTGCAAGTGAAATATGCAAGTGATCTTCATGAAGGAATAACGCAAAACCCCAGACAATTAGGAATCCTGAACTAGCTAAGAGCAACCAATGTGCAGGTTGGATCGAAGCGATTCCTTCGTGACCTGTCCAAATAGGTCCGATGGAAATCACCGCTAAAACAGGAAGTAGAAGGTATCCTCCTAAGACCATCCTTGAATGGGGTTTTGCCAATGATCCGAATGATAACTGGAGGATTCTTTTTGGATCGACAATAAAGAACATGATTAAGAATAAGGCTGTTAGTGATATGTCAACAAAATTTTCTCCAACGAGTTCTCTTCCTCTTAGTGTGCTAATCACAATATGGGCAAGAGCAATGACAAAGAATAAGGCGAATTTTAGTTGAAGAGATTTTGGTTTTGTAACTCCCCATCCTAATCGGCGATTAAAGTGTGAGAGCAAACATGTTGCAATTTGCATGCATGAGAAAAGAGCTACTGTAAAGGCGATTCCAAGTTCAATCATACCGTCAATTCCTCTCAAGAACCATGAAGCGATGACAACGATTCCACAGATGATCAATAAAATACCAGGCGTGTAGGAAAACACGCCAACTTCATCAACTTCATTCTTTGTTCTGAAAACCTCTATCGCAGGGCTCGCTAGTGAGAGTAATGAGAGGGAAAGGAGAATGATTCCGATTCCTGATAATTCAATCAATAAGTCCCAATTCATTGAAAATACTCCGACCAAAATGAACAGTTGTCCGAGGATATTGAGTTGCAAGAAATGACGCATAGTTGTACGTTCAAACGAAGGTATGTTGTATACTAATGGAAATGTATCGAAAGCAATTCCTGCTAGGACAGCAATCATTGGGCCAAGAGAAAAGTGAACAATAAAGATGAAATTGACAGTCTTCAAGCGTTCATGATCATCAAACAACCCATACGGTGTCTTGAATACTAACCATGTTAGCATGATTGCAAAAAGAAGAAACATAGCCGCAGATGCAACAAATAATTCGAGGTATGAACCTGCGAACTTCTCTTTTTGATGCTCACTCATATCAATCACTTATTCAACGCGAAGAAGTCGAGTAATCCCGAGTTCGTGCTTATTTCTCTCAACGACAACATCTGAACCCGGAATCATGAGTAGTTTATCTTCTGAATCTAGGGCGAAAATTGCAACACCAACTCTCTCGCACATAGTGCGTAATTCTCGACGGCATGCTTGCTGATGAGAATCCATGTGTACGAGAGGTCTCAAATCAACAATGACCGTATCTCCTTGACTGACCCTGTCAGAGATGTTGTTTGTATAAATCCTATATTTTGAATCTGGTTTTACATAACGAAGAGCTCTCTTTGGCCGGATTTTCGTGGTTCTCTTGATAGATGAGAGGTCGTGAAAAGGCTCTCCATCGGGAGTGACCGGTCCCGTCCAAAAAGAGGGAGGTGCCACCAACTGAGATGTTTCTTGAGTCACTTCAATCACAGGTTCTGGAATTTGTTCTGTTTGTCCCAATGATGGTTGCCGTTCTGCAACTGGTTTTTGCTGAGGAGGTAGTTGGGAGCCCCCTTCCGGATCTGGTAAACCAAAAAATTGCCACAAATTCCCCATGTACGTCACAAATCCAAATCATCAAGTAAACTCGACAGGCTGGTTGTGTCTTGGTTTGTTGGAGTCATTGAAGGTGTCGGTTGAGAAACTGGTGCAGGTGGTTGATTTGCTGCCAAGTATTGGTCGCCATAATATGCCCATTGTTCCATCGTCCAGCCCTGAGGAAGTCCACTTGCTGGTAGGGGTGGTCCTTGATTGGCCTGAGGAGGTTGTTCGAACGAAGGTTGAGCAACTGGCTGAGTTGGCTGTGCTGTTTGTTCAAATGCAGGAGATTCATAGGTTGGCAGAGAAGCAGAGTCCCACATTTTGTTCGAGCTAGCTGATTCAAGCAAATCATCGGAAGGAGAACGTCGTGTGACTGCTAAGAACGAGGCGAGAACAAGCACGATGGCAACGAGTAAGATGATGACAATCGACATGGTTTGGCTCACACCGAGTGCTTCACTGAATTCTTCTAGAATGCCTTCAGGAGGCTTTTCATCAACTGAAATGGTGATTGTCTTCGTACTTGTTGCTAAATCATCATCGGTTACTGTGAGTGTGATTGTCCAAGTTCCTGCTGGTAAATCATCGATTGAAATTGAAAGACCAGTCGAATCGACATCTCCCAATCCTTCTCCATCGAGGTCCGTATCTTCCCATTCAAAGTCCCATACATAGAGCATATCGAGAAGATCTGATTCAGTATCAAGTGTGCCGAATCCTGTTATGTTGAGTGTGTCTCCTTCGACGAGATTATCCAGAGAACCATTTTCATAACTAATCATTGCAGTTGGGATTCGATTCATCACCTTGACTACGGCAGAAAGTGAGGCCTTCTCGCCGTCATCATCCATGACCCATGCAGTGATTGTTCTGTATCCAGATGAATCCCACATGGTTTCGAGATGGTCGCCTTCAACATCACAATCGTTGTTCAATGTTCCATCAAGGTCACTGTCTGTTGTTCCATCAATATCCCAACAGATTTGCAGTGTATCGATGTCTGAAGCAGTGTCGCTTCCAGAGACATCGAATACAACCATATCATTTTCAAAGACCGGCAATCCATCAATTCGATTGATCGCATCCAAGAAATTTGTCTTAGCGGTGATTGTTGGTGCTACGTTTTCAATGGTAACCATTGCCAATGATGGTTCGGATGATACGCCATCGTCGTCCACAGCTCGTACACTGATTACGTGTTGACCAATTGTCGGCCATGATGTAGCCACATCCGAAGCAGAACCATCTGTGGAAACTGTCAATTCAGGCATGAGGTCACTGAGGTTCCAATTCAGAATAAGTTGGTCTCGATCATTGAGCGAGTCAGATCCTTGTGCACGTAGAATTACGGTCTGATCTTCATCAAGAATCCATGTTCCATTTCCGTCAAATGGTGTATTTACGCCAGCAATCCAAACCTCAATATCTCCTACAGTTGGAGCGATGTTAAGCACATTTAGGCTTGAAACAACTTCTGTCTGAGTGCCATCATCATCAGTTGCTATCGCTTTGATTTCGATTGGGCCTTCTTCCATAGGGATGAATGTACAAGTTGGTTGAGTTAACCCTTCATTGCAAGTTAGACCAGGCCAGGAGATGGATACCTGTTGTCCAGAAGGAGAGGTTGTATCAATGTCGCCACTGTCAGTTGCATCAATCGTGACTTGAGTTTCAACTGCAATCTCTGTTGGATGGGTGAGGTTGACATAAGGTGCTCTGTTTAGAATTGTTACGGAACTGACAACTGTGGTATAATCTAGTTCATCGTCTGTGACGATGGTTATTACTTCCCATACGCCTCCATCTGTCCAGTTCCATCTCATGACACAATCAGGAGTCGTGATGATGTCGATAAGGCCTGGGCGAGATTCAACCTCAAACCGGCACTCAACATCTCCACCGTCAGGGTCAAAGGATGATCGAGCATCAATAATCACATCTTCAAACGTGTAATTTCCAGTATCAATGCTTACAGAAGCATTGGGAGTACGTCCGATGAAGATATCTACACTTGCTTGATTGTTACTTCTGTTAGCATCTCCAGCAACCAATTGGTCAGGATCGACTGTGAATGTCAGACTTTGACTTCCGATAGTTGCCCCTTCTGGAACAGTCCAATCAACATCGATTCGTTGTTCACTGTATGCCTCAATTGCAGGAACTGCTTGTCGAATTGCTTCTCCACCGGGAACTATTACTTCCATCTCAGTCGATGGTGAAGTCAAAACTCCTCTGTTTTGTGCTGGTAATGAGAATGACAACAAATCGCCTGGGAGTGCATTGTATCCTATTGATTTGGATAATGTTGCAACCTCACCATCTCGAGTTCTCGTAACAATGATAGAATCTTCTTGAGCAACTAAGTCAATTCCTACAACGTTTAGATCAATGACGATTGTAGCAACACCGATGATTTCCTGTACAGGATCCCATACAATGACTCCGTTACTGGAGTAATCATCGCTTGCAGTCGTATCGTCTTGAACATTAGAGACGTTGAGGTTTTCCTCGATTTCACCGTTACTATCTGTGATTGGATTAAGTAAGGTTCCAGCCATTTCATAACGCAATTGAAGATTTTTATTTACTTCTGGAGTGTTATTCGGAGCTACCGCGTAGGTAGCATAAATCTCAGATATGGAGTCCGGTAACGTCGCTACAAACTGCGTTGTTACTTCGATGTCGACGTTTCTGTCGCCCGGATTCGTTCTCTTGTTTACGCCAAAAGAATCGACAGGCTCGTAGTCCTTAAGCAGCCAATCGATGGTAAATCCAGCAGCGTTCGAAATCCGGATCCAAGAGTTGAAACGAGCAGCAGGACAATACCAATTGAAACCTGAACTCACTCCTGTTGCATTCCATTCGTTTACTTTGTAGGATTCATCGCATCCTTCGTACTTGATGTTCAGGCCATCTTCAGTTGGAATACCATCGGCTGTGACTTGCCATGAATTATTTTCAGCACCATTGGTGTCAAATTCAGACGGGTCGAAGTAATCAGAAGTTCCACTTACACTTGTTCCTGACATGAACGGCATGTACCATTGGTCCCCTGTTCGAAGAGGGAAGTCGTATCTCTCCTTTGGAGGATCGTAATATGTGTCGAAATTAATGACTGCGATTTGCTGTGTTAAGAATCCTAGATTGAATGGGGCAAAGTCAACGTCTAATTCAAATTCAGAATTTATAACAGCCTGATCTCTGACACGGATAATATCCTCGCCAGAGTAGCCAATTTCGAGTCGTCCGGTTGTTCCTTCAAGGGTCGCGCCACCATTACCTGAACTAAAATCGCCATCGATTTTTAGTTTGTATGCCAATGTTTGAACACCATCAATGGTGATGAAAAAGATGTCTTCCACTTCGTAAACAGTATCTCCTGTCAAGGTGTTAAGACTTGCAGAAACATTTGCTTGTGCAATGAGTTGTGCGACATCGAATTGGGTTTCATAGGTCCATTTGTCCCCAATACGCCAGCTTGCAATTTCTGCAGTTGTTGTAGATTTAGATGAGGATTCGATGATTTCTTCATCTTCGAGTATGAATGCATCTTTCGATAACGCCATCATGGATGTGGTCATCAGCATGAACAAGACAAAGACTGCGGTTGCTCGGTTCGCCATGCTCTGATGTGTACTTCCTCGTACTTAGGGTATACTCATTGAGGGTCAAGCGAGTGAGTCTTAAGATTGTGATTCTAACCATTGTTGGCCATAGTGTTCCCATTGTTCATTGGTCCACCCCTCTGGCAGGCCTGAGACTGGTATTGGAGGTCCTGATTGAATCGCTGGATTGCCTTCCGATTGGTTGAACGAATTGTTCACAGGAGGGTCATGAGGCCTATTTCGGCGTGCGGAAACTTCGTGAGGCATGAGACCGACCTCTTCATCACTAAAGATTGCGTTTTGTCGTTCATCAAGACGTTCTAAGGCTCGTTCTTGACCACCTTTTCGACGTTGTCTTGTCATGTATCCAAGTCCTAAAAGAAGAATCAGCAGTAAGGAGAGTTGAGCGAGTGGATTTGCCTCTTCTCCAACCATAAGTGCCCCGAGGTCTTCTGTGAATGTTCTGTCTGGAGGTCCGATGTCGATGTTGATGATCTTCGAACCAGGTCGTTCTGGATTCTCGTCCCAAGCAATAACACGAATTGTGGTCGAACCTGTTTGTTTGAACATATGTTCAACACGCTTTCCGACAGCATCAGCATCATTATCCTTAATGCCATCACCATTGGAGTCAGTTGAAGTATCAAAATCCCAAATGATGGTGAGTTGATCGAGATCATTTGCAGAGTCAATAGTGCTCGTAGCATCAAGAATGCATGTTTCATAGGCGAGGCAATCGATTGTTCTGTAACGCACAATTGGAGGGATATTCAACACCTCGACGGTGATGATTTCACTTACTCGAACACCATCATCATCTGTCACGTGATAGATGACTGTATGCATGCCACTCGTATTCCAATGCCAAATCAAATCGTCTCCGATGATGTCACAATCATCATCAGCACCACCTACATCATTGGAATCGATACCAGGGTCTATGTCCCAACATCGTACCAATGAATCATAATCAGAGGGCGTGTCAGTTGCATTTCCTGTTAATCGAATTTCTTCACCTTCAGCAATTGGTAACACTTCTTGCAGTGGCATGACAATAGGTGCAACGTTGGCTACGTTCACCCATCGTTCGTAGGTTCCACTGCTCGCTCCTTCAGAATCACTGACTTCTAAGCGCATACGGTGTAATCCAGAGGTTTCCCATACCATGTCATATTCAGAAACACGTCCATCAAAGGTCTTGATGAGATTTGGTTGAGCATCATCTGGCCACCATCGGTGAGTAAGTCCTTCTAGATCATCAATCGAATCGAGAGCTTGGCCACGGACACGTACCATCTGATCTTCTTCGACATGCCACGTTTGTTGCACGTCCATCGAAATAGGAGATCCATCATCGCTCACTGTAACGGACAGCCCATGCGGGTTGATGTTCGTAAACCGAATGTCAATACTTGCAGAGGTCATCGCACTATCATCATCAACACCAACTGCAAGGAAGGTGTGCCAGCCTTCAGTAGGGGCTGTAGTCGTGCACACTCGAGTGTAATACCCTTCTTCACATTCAGCATTAGGCCAATAGACATCCACAACACCAGGATAAACATCCTCTGAATCAGTATCATTTGCATAAGCATAGAGTGTGACTGGATATTCGACCTTCACTTCAGTTCTAGCACTCACAACCTCAATGTTTGGTGCTCTATTGAGAATGGTTACGTTCAATGTTGTAACTGCTTGATCTTGCTCTTCATCGGTAACAGTAATTTCAATTGGATAAATCCCATCGTCAGTCCAAGTAAAATTGAGCATACAATCCATGGATTCTACTTTCATGTACGAATATGTACGGGTTCCATCATCGTATGGGATATTGAATAAGCAAGATACATCGCCTCCATCCTCATCAAAACTTCCACTTGCATTGATGATGGTTTGCACATTGGTAAATTCTTCAATTTGTTCTGCCATTGCAGTTGGTAAGCGCCCTACAAAGAGCGTGATTTCAGCTAGATCGTTATCTGAATTAGCATCAGCAGAGTTCACTTGCATAGGGTCTGCTTCCCATCGTATTGGAACATCACCAACACTCTTGTCAAGGGGGACAGTCCATGTAAAATCGACTTTGTGTGATTCGTAAGTTCCCAGACTCGGGAGTCCAAGATCAAAGGTTGAACCATCTGGATGATAAATTCGCATCTGAGTTGGACTCGATGCAGTAATCCCTTTGTTCACAACAGCGACTTCTACAACGAGTTCGTCACCAGGGAGTACATTGTATCCAGAAAGGGAACTAACAGTACTCAATTCACCGCTTCGATTACGGGTGATAACCGCACGTTCCTCATCTGCAATGAGATCAAGTCCTACAAGATATTCATCCAATGTAACGGTCGTAGAACCAACATAATTTCCTGCTTTAGCAACAATACCATGACTCGCCCAGTCCGTGTTTGTTGATGAATAATCGAGAGCATTACCAACGTTGATTGAGGCCATGCCTGAGCCATTTGACCCAGTTACCAAACTGGTTTCAGTATCGGTGAAATCAAGTTCAACATTTACTCCACTAATCGAACCAAAACAAGTTGGATTGAGAGACACCCAAACATCGAGGGGTGTATCTAAGGCAGTAAGTGTTCGTTCCGGCTGGACATCAATGCACTCTGGTCTTGTGCCAGGATCACTGTTACTTTCAGAACCAGTAGCCCCTACAGGCATGTACTGCTTTAATCTGAAATCAATTGTCAATCCGACGTCTTCTTCAGAATGTCTCCATGCAAAGTTGTTGACAGCAGGACAATACCATCGATAACCAGTGGATACACCATCTGAATTCCACGATGTGAGTTCATAGGAAGAATCACATCCGCTGTATGCGATTCCTGAACCAAAGGCATTCCGTGGCACTCCAACCTTTGTTACTTCCCATGTGGTTGTATTCGTATCACTCACGGGAGGAGGGAACGGCGTGATGTAATCGCTCTGGCCAGACCAAGTGGCAGATGCAGTTGTCAATACAGTCCAACGCTCACCATCGCGAATTGGAAAGTCATAGTTTTCAGCACCCGGGCTGTATAAATTGGTGATTGTAATGTCTCCCAAAAGTTGAGTCAATGACCCGATTCCGTACGGTACGAATTTAATGTTCAAGTCCAAGTCGTTTCGAACTGAGGCAAAATCACTAACTCGAAGATATTCTGTTTGAGAGAATTGAATCTCTGCGTTCCCAGTGTACCCCTCGAGTTCAACACCACTCTTGTCGAAATCTGCAGTCATTCGTAGTTTGTAGACCCATTCCGATCCGTTATCCACTTGAAGTTCAAGGATTTCAATCACTTCTGCAGTCGAGTCCCCGTTAATTTCACCAACGTTCGCAGAAACACCTGTGTCGGTAATGAGTATTGAAGGATCAAAGGTGCCCGAGTACACCCATTTATCTCCAACTCTCCAAGTGGGGACATCACTGACTCCCGGGTCACCAGCAGCGTTTTTTACGATTATTTCTTTATCATCAAGAACAAATGAGGATGTGAAGGATGTTTGGGACATTCCCAAGAGCAGGAGCACCAGCAGAAGAGGGATGCCTGCTTGTAGACGTGCTTCGCCCATGTATGTCCTTGAGTGTTCAAGCACATGAAAGATGCGATTGCATCTTCAGAGCAAGTCAGCCAATTCGTCCTTAATGATTTCAACAGCTTCCAGAATCTCATCCTTGTGGCGTGCGCCAGTGATAACCATCTTTCCGCTACCGAAGATAAGGCAAACAACCTTTGGATAGTCAAGGCGGTAAATCAAACCAGGGAATTGCTCTGGCTCGTATTCCACTTTGTCGAATGGAAGGTGGAATGTAAGATTGTTCAGGTTTAACTTTCGAGGTTCTCCTGCTTGGTCTGCTCCAGTAAACTTGTCTTTTCCATCATAATCTTCAGGATAATGGAGTGCGTATGTAGCAACCATATTTTGAACTTCAATTTCGACGTCTTCTACGTCCCATGTTGTAATTCCCGCAGCACGAAGGTCATTGATCATTCGATCGATACCTGTGTGTATGTTGTCTTCGTTCTTTCCACCAGTACAAACTGCACGTCCAGAGCGGAACATGAGAATTGCTAGCTTAGGTTCAGTGACTCGGTAAACTACCCCAGGGAATTGCTCAGGCTCATACTCACAATTGAGTTGAATCGCAATGTCAGGGAGGTCAAGTTCTTCGGCAACACGGGTACTAGCAACGACGTTGACTACTGTCAAACGCTCTTCATCGGTGGTCATGTCTCAATCCTTCTGCCCGGAGTATATAAACTGACGGCTCCAACGCAATAGGTGTTAAAGCAGAGAAAAACAGTTCACTGTCTGCTATTATCCTGTGATGAGAGGGTCTCAATACGGACGCCTGGAGTATTAAAAGGAGATATGAATGCCCTTCCACCTTCCATCTCAATTGCTCCAACTGTTCTTTCGGGATCTTTAGTTAATGCAATCATGCACCCGCCTCCTCCTGAACCGGTTAATTTCACTCCTAGACTCGATGGTGCAGCTGCCTTGATGAGTCGTTCTAATTCGGGGGATGAAACACCGAGTGAGCGAAGTACGATGTGGTTTTCAGTCATCGCTTTACCGACCAGTTCCATATTGCCTGTTCGGAGTGCTTTAATGCCTTTTCTAGCAATAGATCCAATCGCTTCAATCTCAACCTGACGTTCAGGTTCTTCTGAAAGTAATGCTGCAACCTTTGATACTTGTTTTGAGGTTGAACCACGAATGCCCGTATTGCCGATGACGAGGTATGTATCCTCAGGAATCTTAGACTCAAAGGAATGCAATTGCCATGTTGTACTATCATCTTGATTCTGTAATGTACGCTCTCCGATGTGGTTAAGAGATCTTTCGATCGTATCTGATAATACAATAAATCCGCCAAGTGCACTTGTTGTCGTATCGATTGGGCTTGCTCTACCACCTTGTGCAAATGCTTCGGCTTGATGTGATAATGAGCCTGCTATTCCAGGGTTGAGTTCTTCCTGCCTCAGTTGTTGTAAGGCAGCGACTAAAGCAACGGAAAGGGCTGCCGATGAACCCAATCCTGATGCAGGAGGTAGCGTGCCTCGAATTCGAATTTTAAGCGGTGGATTTTGTCCTTCAGGCCACAAATTATCCCTGAGAAATCGTATATGCGGGTGCTTTGAAAGATTCAATATCGCTCCGTCAAGTCGCCACGAATCGAATTTAGTTTCTTCTTCGAGTTCTACGATTATTCGCTGGTTTATGCTGCAAGCAACCGCAGGTTGCCCATAAACGACAGCATGCTCTCCGAAAAGAATACACTTTCCAGGAGCGCTCGCTTTCACCATGGCTCTTCCACTCGTTCCACAATGATTAGGATTGGTATTGTTTCAATCGTTGGGTTGAAGGATTGAATACACTTGGGTGGAATTATGCTGGTCCATCCACTCGACGTTGACTATGCGGGAATCAAAGGATATTACCTTCTTTTGATACTCGGAGGTGTGTCGATTGCGTTCTTTTCTTATCAAGTACAAAAGGCAACACGATTGGTACTTCTAGGGGCTCCAGATAAGCGATTTGATTCTTGGGGCAAGCGATTGAAAGAGACACTCACTGTTTGGCTAGGCCAAAAGAAAGTGTTAGAGGATAAAGTTGCAGGAACAATGCACGTATTGATGTTCTGGGGCTTTTTGATGCTCTCCTCAGATATGCTCGATCTTGCAACAGCCAATCGATTTAGTGAACACATTCTTCCTGATATGCTAAACGGAATCTGGAATGGAATGGTTGAGCTTGGATATACAAGCGCTCTTCTCGGGTGTTTCCTTGCTCTCAACCGGAGAATTCTCTTTACTCCTGAGAAGTTGAAAGGAAAGTCTCAACTCGAGGGAAATTTCATTCTATTTCTGATTATGACCATTTGTGTCACCTCCTACATTGTCGAAGCAGGAGAGAATCCAGATCCGACATGGGAAATGATTGGGGCGTGGGTCGCTGATACCTTCTCACCGAGTCAAGGTACGGTCAATATCGCCTATTGGGCTCACATGGTGGCTATATGCACGTTCCTTTTCTTGATTCCGCTCTCAAAACACATGCATCTTGTGATGGCATTGCCAAACGTTGCCTTCTTCGATACAGAGCCTATGGCAAAAATGCGACCTCTTGCAGTAGATGAAAGCGGATCAGCAGTCTCCTTGGATGATTTAGAACTGGAAACCTTTGGAGCCTCAAGTTTCACACAACTAACGTGGAGAAGTCTCATCGATGGATGGGCTTGTACATCTTGTGCACGCTGTCAAGACGTGTGCCCAGCCTATGCCTCTGGTAAGTCTCTTAACCCAATGCAAATCATTCATGACGTGCGTAATTATGCAAACGAGCATTCAACTCAATTACTCGCTGGAGAGACGCCAGATGAAGACATCATTGCTCGGTTTGGTGAAGAAGCAGTCTTTGCATGCACAACATGTCATGCTTGTGTCGATGTATGTCCTGTCAACATTGAGCATGTACCTAAACTCACAGACGCTCGACGTCACTTGATGATGGAG
>JABGWN010000073.1 GCA_018645535.1 Methanobacteriota archaeon | reverse complement strand
TGAAGACGTCGATTTTAGAAGCCCCTTGATTATGCTCGATTCGCTCCTTTGGTCTCTGCTAAGTTCATAAGCCGTCGAAGGCCGAGGATATTGTAGGGATGCCTCATATGTTGAACGTCACAGCCCGTCAAGAACTGATAACCAAGATCCTCGATACACTCATGATTGTTATCGAGGATGCTCGCTTCGACTTTGCAGAAGATGGCCTAACTGTACGAGTTGTCGATTCATCGCACGTTGCGATGATCAAATTGACCGTGGATGCAGCAGCTTTTGATGGATGGGAACTCGATTCTAAGCAAATCGGATTGGAGATGAAGAAAATTCGAGAAGTCACATCGCTCGGTTCAGTCGGTGAACTCATTGAAATGACACACCAAGAAGGTGGAGATTTCACAATGAGCCTAGGCAAGATTGTACGAAATCTACGTCCTCTCGACAACTCAACAATGCCGGCACCACCATCTCTGCCCAAACTTGACCTTCCGTGCAAAGTTGTCATGAATGGTTCTGAACTTGGACAAGCCCTCAAAGCAGCAAAGCAAGTTGGAGACTTGGTTAACTTCAGTATTGATGACTCTTCATTCAAAGTACATGTTCGAAACAATACCGACTCTGTCGATATCTCATTCGATAAGGATGAAGTCGAAGAATTGGTTTGCAGTGGAGCTGCCCGTAGCCAATACAGTCTGACATACCTTGAACCATTGTCTCGACGCTTTGGGCCTCAAGACAGTGTTACAATTCAATTTGGAGAGAACTTCCCACTGGCAATGAATTTCACATTCGAAGACGGTGCTGCTGAAGTTGATTACTTCCTTGCACCACGTGTTGAAAGTGATTACTGATTCAGTATTCTCTCCATCCGTGACCACAATCTTTGCATGTTAGCATTCTTGTTTCTGGTTCATCAGATGATCGAGTTTGTTCAAGATAAAAGTAGACTTCCGTACAATCGCACTTTGGACACATATAGGATTCAGTAGATAATACGCCTTTTCTCTGATCTGAATCTTTGATGATATCGTATTCTCTCTTTTCTGCCTTTGTTGTCGTTTTAGTTTTGGAGAGATCGATTTCTTTCCCCTGCACCTTCATTTTCACATTTGCAGGTCCGGTATAGCCACATTTGTAGTTGGTACACGTGATGTCACCAGAAGGACTTGGGAATGACAGCGTACCGCAATTCGGGCAAAACATGACTTGCCATCTACCTTCATCATTTAATCATAATGGTTGGGTCTTAGCAAATTGTATTTTCTTCTAGGAATAGAACCATTTCCCAATAGGTAACAACAAGGTTGAATTTGAAGACACCTTCCCGTTGGGTATGTGGCTCTGGTATTCTTGGCAATCTGCAGCCGTCGTAAACGAAAATGGTGACTTTCTTGACATCGAAGTAAACGACGGGAATTTCTCAGTTCAAGGTGCTAAAGAACGCTTGCAATTAGTTGCCCAGGGCCAATTGCCTCCAGAAGCCAAACTTCTTCACGAGAGGTTTCCAGAAGCCAAACCTACACCCCATGGTTCAGAAAATCTCCCCGACGCCAACTATCCTCTTCCAACAGACGAACAACAAATGTCTGCTGATACAGCCGCATTGTCGATTGCAGAAGAAGGCGTAGCGATGTCTGCTGGAGATCCTGATCGCCGACTTGAACATCTTTTGCGGGCGAGTGATGAACTTCGAACACTTCACCTTACGATGGAAGCACGGCTCGTTGAATGGATTGGACTCTTCTTACCAAGTGCTCGCTTCGAAGGAGATAGAACTGGTCTTGCAAAATCTATGGTGGATTTAACATCATTATCCGAATTAGCAATACTCCTTGATGTTGAACCTGCATATGACGACCCATCATCTTCAGAATGGAATGCCCTTCATGATTGGGGCTGCATGGTCGCAAATCAAAGAAGACAACTTGATCGATTAGAACATGCCATTCGTGAATCCACTGAATCTCATCTTCCTTCTGTCTCAGCACTTGTCGGGCCTATGTTGGCCGCACGATTGTGTGTTGAGGCTCATGGCCGAACACGATTTGCCCGCTTGCCTGCTGGAACTGTTCAGGTATTAGGTGCTGAGAAAGCATTCTTCAGTCACATCAGAAGTGGAACGCCTCCTCCAAAGCATGGGCACATCTTCATGCATCCATGGATTTCACGGTCCCCTCGTTGGGTACGTGGTAAAATCGCTCGAATGCTTGCGGCTAAAATTAGCATTGCAGCAAGAGTAGATGCATTCGAAGGTACTCCTTGGGGTGATGATGAAGTGGATGAGATCGAAGCAAAGGTCACTGCGATTCGAAATGAATTCTCACAACCCCCACGTCGTTGAGGTGATTTTATGGCTGGTTCAAGGAAAAAGCGCCCACTGTCCCATTCAGTCCTACAAGAAGGACGGAATCTATGGACTGTAAATGCAAACCCTGGAGTCGCCGTACGAGGGGAATCACTTCGTAAATTCCGAGGCGTTGAGCATCGAAGATGGGATCCGAATCGGTCAAAACTTGCTGCAGGTCTTCTACGAACGAGAAAAGATCCATCGATGTTATTGCCTGAAGAAGGGACTACGGTTCTCTATCTTGGTGCAGGACATGGCACCACAATTTCTCATCTTCACGATCATCTTTGTGGTCAGGATAACGAATCAAGAGGGCGACTTGTGGCCGTTGATTTAGCACCGCGATGTCTTCGAGACCTTACCTACCTTGCTCGCCAGCGTCCAGGTTTGGTTCCTGTTTTAGGTGATGCTCGTAAATACGATGCATGGGGTGTTCTTGTTCCATCAAAGGTCGATTGGTTATTCCAAGATGTGGCACAAGCTGGACAAGTCGACATATTCTTGACAGCCACAAAGCGCTTCTTAGCCAAAGGTGGTATTGGTTTACTCTCTCTTAAGGCTGCTAGTGAACGTCAACAAGATGGTAATGAAACGGAAGTCTTTGCTAATGCATACAATCAGTTAGAGGAGCATGTTGAAGTCCTTGAACACATTAACTTGACTGGATTTGAAGATCAGCACGCCTTGTTTGTCATTCGTATGAGGTGATTTCCTGCCTGAATTACCAGAAGTTGAAACTGTTCGAAGCGGTTTGGAACAAGCAATGGTTGGTAGGATGATTACAAAGGTCATACTTCGAAGAGAAGGTCTCAGATTTCCATTTCCAACAGATTTTGAACGAACCGTAACAGGGACTCGAGTAGAATCGATTCGCCGACGGGCGAAATATCTCCTCATCGATTTAGATGATGGACGTATCATCCTCTCTCATCTTGGAATGTCGGGTCGATATACTCTCTTCGATGATACGAAGGTGAGAACTTATTCTCAATCAATAAACGAGATGTCACGTTTTGGTACTGCGACAGGTTTCGATGGACGCCATGACCATGTGGAATTCCAATTTGACGATGGAAGTGTTGCAGTATACACAGATCCGCGCCGTTTTGGAATTATGGATTTAATAGACATTGGTGAAGAAGAAATCCATTTCCTGCTTGAAAGTCTTGGGCCAGAACCTCTCCTTAATTGGGATGCAAATCAACTTGCAAAGGCCTTGAAGAATAAATCTACGAATATCAAAGTCGCATTACTCGATCAAAGAGTTGTTGTTGGAGTCGGAAATATCTACGCTTGTGAAGCTCTTCATCGCTCAGGGATTCATCCTACTCGAAGCAGCAAAACACTTGTTCGTAAAGATGGGAAGCCAACAACAAAACTTTCACTTTTGGTGGAGAAAGTGATTGAAGTTCTCCACCAAGCTGTCGAAGTTGGAGGAAGTTCTCTCAATGATTTTGCTGATGTGAATGGTACATTGGGTTACTTTGGACATCATTTCCAAGCATATGATCGGGAAGATGGGCCTTGTCTTAAGGAAGGATGTGGAGGAACGATTGAACGAATTACGCAATCTGGACGTTCTACGTTCCTTTGTCCTCGATGTCAACGCTAAGATGGAAGCGCAGTTGAAATGATAACTGACAATGCAAAAATCCACAAAACTACAGCAGTTGTTCTGTTAACGGCCTTGCCATTTGTACGCAACCACTCAAGTAATGGCGTTCCTGTGAGTAGTAATGCGACAATGATGTACCAAATCATATCGATTGCCATACCGACGAAACCGATACTCAACTTTGTTGCCAGTCCCATTCCTGCATCGAGAACTTGAGCCAAAACTGCAACAAGGAAAAGAGCAATTTTAGGATTGAAAAAAGCGATTGAAAAGCCTTCTAAGAATCCTCTTGCTTCCCCGTCTCCAATTTGTTCATGCTCATCTGCAGCATGAATCCACATGAGATAGCCATACCAGATGAGCAAAAGAATTCCGATAACTTGCAGAATGAGAAACAGTCCAGGCGCTTCTTCAAGTAAGACGATTAAGCCAAAAATAGCGATGCCTGCGTAGAGGCCAAAACCAATTCCGTGGCCAATAGCGCACATGACACCTCGACGTCTTCCGCCAACGATTGTATTGCGAATAACCATCAGTAAACTTGGCCCTGGTGAAATCGCACCTAGGAAAAATACCGTGCTTGCGGCGAGTAGAGCCTCCCAAGCAATTTCCATAGACTAGGCCTGTGGGTTTCAGTATTGATACCTTTCACAGTATGAAGAAGGTATAGCCACCGTCCCAGGGATCATGTTGTGAGTTTGCCTCAGCCGTAGCTCTTGCAAAGAGAGTCATGAATTTGTTCTGTTTCATTGTCTTCGATAATGCTCTGAGGAAGGACTCATTTTGGTTAGCGTCTGACTTGTTTGTTTCTGTCATGTTCGGAAATCTACATCAAAGGTTATGAATGTATCTTTATTTTGTCAATACAATACAATATATTTTCCAGAATCAGGAATTAACACTCTCAAAAAGTTGAAACAATCTATTTCGAAATGAGAGCATCACATGTTTCTTCTGTACTGCCCGCCAACTCGGAACAATGCATCAGTGATTTGTCCAAGGCTTGCAACCTTGACGGTTTCCATCAGTTCATCGAAGACGTTTCCGCCAATTCGAGCAACTTCTTGGAGTTGTATGAGTGCTTTTTGTGTCGC
>JABGWN010000072.1 GCA_018645535.1 Methanobacteriota archaeon | reverse complement strand
GAGTGCTGAGGATTCATCTTCTGCTTCTACAATCAGGTCAAAACTTACTGAATCGGATACAGATTCCTCATTATCACTGGTTGCGACAATGGTGATTCCAGCACGGATCTCATCCGCAGCATCACTTGGGGCCCTTACAATCAATTCAAATTGAGAAGAGATCCCATCGGATTGAACTTTTTCTGAAAAGGAAGCCCCTGTAGTAAAGATGAAACCAAGCATTTCAAGTTGATTTGAATTTGTAACTTCTACTTTGATATCATCTTCCGCATTGCCGTCATTTTCTACTTGGAATGTAATCGAAATCTCTTCACTTGTCACCATATTACGAGATGAGGTATCAGGGATGTCAAGCGTGAGCATTCCAAATTTAGCAATTGTGAAATCGCCTGTGTGATTAGCAGTGTTTGAAAGAGGCGTCCCCTCGACAGGAATAGGGCCCCAAGCAGTCACAGTAGCCGATATTATGAACTCATACGCTATCTCCGCATCAAGGCGTGATTCGCCACTAAAAGTGACTGTAAAATCGGCTTCTTCACCAGATTCTAAGGTGAAGGAGTCATCTGAAAGGCTGATATCAACAAAGATGCCGTCCCATTCTTCAATAATTTCGATTGACTCAGCAAAGATGGTCCCGTCATTCGTAACAGTGCACAATAGTTCAACATCTGAATAATCATTTGGAGAAACATTCATCTCCGGGTCGCTTCCACAATCCAAAGAAATGGAGCCTATACCGCCTTGTGCAGATGCAAATGGCATCAAAAGGGGAATGAGAAGAACCAGAACAATTGCTGATCGGAGATGACCATGTCCTTCTGCCATACATCTTCGAATCCGAACCCTATGATGAATGTGATGGCGATATGGGAGGAAAACGAATCAATCTTCATTAGTTCCATAAATGGCGTTAGGCACATCAACATGGCAACGCCATAATACTTCTTCATCCATTCCTGCTTCGAGAAGTTGTTGTGTTCTTTTTGGTACAGTTTTCGGACCTAAAACTGCACCAGGTCTACGTGGATCATCCATGTAATCGGTCTCAAGCATAAATCCAGTTTTGTTCTGCTCGTAGGTTTCCATCAATGGTTGGAGAGCCCCCTTTCCAACAAGAACACTTGAGGTCAGCCCACGCGTCATAGCTTCATCGATTTGGGGAGGCGAATAATGGCGCACAAGTTTGTGTTTAGACAGATTGACTTTTTCAGCCATCTTCGATAAGTCACGATATGTCGAATCTAATTCACCTTCAACATGAAGTTGGAGGGCAATATTTTCCTTCGCAGCCATAGCCATTGTTTCTTCCAAGAGCATGTTGGAAAGATTCCAGATCTCATCAGAAACTGGCCAATGCGGCCTACCAACTTCACCGATTGCATGGGCTTTTCCTTCATGGAGAAACTCGAGGGCAGCATCGATACTATCACGATAATTTTCGCAGGCTCGTTCTGCTCCACCCTCTTTGTCTTGCTCGATCCATTTGATGAATTGATGAGCAAAGGCAGCAGGGTGGGGTCCAAGCACAACTCGAACATTTAGGCCATGATGGCCACGCACTTCATCCGCCATTGCAATCGTATCTGCATACGTACTTCGATGCTCATCGATATGAGTTGGGGGTGATGAGAAATCTGGGCAATGAACCAAGACAAGGTGCGTACCTCCTTGGTTTTTGAAATCCTTTGCCGCATCCAGATATCTGCCCTTTCTATTCAGATGGAAATGATTGTCTAGAATCGGCCCATTCCATTTGGAAATCGGGGTTGTCATCATCGACCCTCACGCTGTTGAAAATCCAAGTTCTGAAAACTTAGTTCGCCAGTAAACTGCAGCCATGGCCACCATCTTTGGATGGCGCCCCTCGGTAACGACACACTTACCGTTTGACCAAACATAGAGGATGAGATCGTGCCTCTCATCGTGAATAATACCACAATCTAGGCGATCATCATAATGCCCTTCACCTGCTCCAAGATTACCGATTATAGAATGGACGTTCACAGTGGTGTTAAAGTTAAATGAAGCGATGATTGGACCAAGTTCTGTTTTCAATCCAGTGTCATCAAGACCAAGTCTGAGAAGGAGTTCCCTTGCTGCTGAACGAGCCGCTTCAACTCGGTGAGTCCCGTGAACAGTAATACGACCTTGAGGGTCGATTACGAGTGTTGCCCGTGGACGACGTAGAGATTTGATAACCATGCCACCGACTTTTTGCCCTTCTAATTGAGCTACAACAGCCTCTCCATCTACAGGTTTTGGGCAGATGAATCGAACCAATTGATTCTCAACTGTTACATCGATGTTTGAGTTCATTCTTCTCCCTCTGTTATGTCCGATGGGCCAGATGATGAAATAATCTCCTCCGCCTCAGGCAGTGATTGTAACGAATCGAGTAAACTCGCTCTCCATGTTTGAATCATGGGGACAAGAATCGTGGCATTGCTTCCATGGGTCTCACGCTCTTTAGCGAGTGCTCCGCGTAATCTCTTGGCAAATCTAATATCTCTGGATCTAGAAAGTTCCGGATTAATTCTTGATTCAGTCACATCCCACCAAGCAGCGGTAAGAACGCCAGCAGTAGCCATATTTCGAGACACATTCTTGGGTGGTTGCTCAGCATCAAAGATTCGACGCTTCACCGCTTTTCTCCACTTCTTTCCAAGGCGGACCATTGAGAGAAGTTTTCGCCAATGGGTGGAAACCTTTGCTTCATTTGTACGTTGTAACTCCCATCCTTCGTCATCCAGAGTTGGTTCAATGCAATACACGGGACGGTCGTGGCGCAGTGCTAATCGATGTAATCGACGAGGTTCTGGGTCTGGAAACCTACCTGTTTGAAGGTCATCGAGTTGAATGAGATCTTGAATGAGAACAGAGTCAAGTCCACCTCCAAGTACTGCAGAAGTAAGATTGATGCCTTGAGATTCTATTTCAGAGGCTTCCTCAAGTTCCCAGACATCTTCAATCTCAGGCCCTTCCAAAAGAGCGATTGCATGCCATTCAATTCTTGGACGTAACTGGCGTGGATGAACTGTTGTTGGAAGAACACCATGCAGAACGATTGTACCCCCGTCTGGGTCTTCCCAAACGACGTCATCCCATTCTAATTCCACGGACAAGTGGTCACACCCTTCACTGGTTGTCGACCCAGTCTTTGAGTGCGGCGATGTCCCAACCTTGGTCGAAGTATCCTTGAATTTCTTCTTGTGACCATTGTGGGAATTCACGCATAGCTTCAGCCATCTGCGGAGTTACATCAGCAGGCGGGCTTTGTGGACCAGCATATTGACCTGGAAGTTCAGCATATGCCTTATCGTCGCCTACGTCTTCGTACATGTAGGCATCAGCACCATCTGAGCCATTACGGCGTACAAGAACAAGGCCAACGATTCCCATAACGAGAATTAATCCAATAAGAATAACGATTACGAGCATCAATCCACCCGAATCATCGCTATCACTTGCAACCTTTACGTTGAAACTATCGCCACTTGATGAACCATTGTAGAGAAGATCTCCCGTTAAGTCATCATAGATGAGATAGTACATCCCAGTCGTTGGGTTTGCGAAGGCTTCGAGCGTTACTTCAACATCAAGTTCACCATCGATAAGAATTGAATCGGAAGTGATCGTAGATTCTGTGATCGGAATTCCTCCATCAACAACTGACTGAACACGGAGTGTTACTTGTCCTGCTTTTGAACCAGTATTTACGACTTCAATCGTTAATGTCATTGCTTCGTCTACTTCAGGTGAACGTGGAGTCAAATCTACTTCTTTCACAGCGAAACTTGCTTCTTCGTAAATGAACGAGTACAAGGAATTGTATCGTGATTCAGAGGAATAAATCGGTGCAACTGAACCATCTGGAGTTGGTCCTCCACCAAGAACAGCTGAACCTGCAGAATCTGCTCCAATAATCCAAAAGACAACTTCGATATTTCCAATTTGCTCCTGCGTAGGCAACTCATTGTCATCGACAGCAGGCCACAAGTCAACACAGTCTGCGCTAGCAGCGTATCCACCTGCAACTGGCGAGAGTGCCAACTCTGTAGTCAAAGGGTCTGTTCCATGAATTGTACCAAAGTATGGCCATGTGATGTCGTTTGTTGGATCAACATAGAACTTCCATGCTACGGAGACATCGCCTTCAAACAAAGCCTCCTTCTCAGAGATTTGGAGTTCAATATCAACACATCTGAAGTTCGAAGTTGAAATCGTTTCATCGAGTACTGAATTCGCTTCATCGCGTACAGTCCAGGTGTTCGAGGTCACGACAGGAGCGTTTGCGTCAACCTTGAGTACAAACTCTGCACAACCGAAGGAGGTGGACGTTGAGCACATTGCATCAGTACTATCCACTGCTCCCTCAGGGAGATTAATTAGCCTAAACGTGTATGTGTATTCGTTTGTTGAAGTGGGAGCGGTGATGTTGATATCGAACGATCCACCAGTAAAGGCGTGGAATGTTGATTGGCCATCCTGCTTCGAACCGTCTGCTCCACCAGCGCCATATGCGAAGTATTGGACTCCGTTGGCCGTACTAGGTTGAGCAGCCAATCGAGTGACTTCAAGTGTTAATTCCATTTCAGGAAGAATGAATACGCTGTCATAAATTCCATCGACGTAGGCATATTGTCCTGCGAATGAAACAGTATCTCCCGGGAAAACATATCCTTGACGAACATCGCTTGTAATCGAACCAGAAATGTCGGAGAAGTACGGCGTCACCATCAGATTGTTTGCTTCATCAGTTCGAATATCAAGTCGAATTCCATCCGAATAGTACCACTGAGTAATTTGTGTTGTTGAGCCAACAATCTTTCGCTTGTATGCGCCATCTAAATCCTCGATGTGAATCTCTGGAGAAGCAAGTGTGGATAATCCAACAATGCCCCAGTTAATCTTGATTGGAAGATCGAGGTAGAATTCATCGGTGAATGGATTAATCAACGCTTCGCCATCCATTCGCAAGAGTTGAGGTCCATCGGAATCGGCACTCTCCTCGACAATCGTAATATGTGGACTATCTGTCCAAGCTGTCTGATTTCGAGGGAAGTAGTAGAGTGTCAGGTCATCTCTGTCATTGGTTAAATCCACTCGAATGTAACTGATATCTCTCCAACCATTTCGGTCTTCGGCATTAACGATCAGATGGTATTCATTTCCAGCATACATTGTTTGATTCCAGTCACCTTCATATGAAGGATGATTCGAATTAAGAAGAGGTCTGCCAGCAGAATTCTCAATAGCGAAGGAAAGAATCTCAGGAGCCTTTGATGGCATGGAAGCATACGTTACTTCGTCATTAAAGATTCCAGCTTCACCCGCATCAATTGCGTTTCCTGCAAGGTCATATCCTTCGAGGAACATGCTGACTCTTCCAACAGGATCTTTCTCCTGGTTTGCAAGGTCATTGTAGTTTCCAGTGTAGTTTGCAGTTGGATACGCTCCGTCCCCAGTCAAGGCAACAGTAGCATATTCTGAAAGGTCAGCAACACCATCACTGTTCGCATCATGTTGGTATTCAACCCAGTAATGAAGGTCAATTGTTGCTGGCAAATCTTGCAAGTCGGTTACTCCAACCTTGATGTATTGATTGTTCGATGGAATGACCCATGTATCGTCAACGAGTGATCTCCAATTCGATTCGTAATTCGGATCAACTTGTCCATTGAGTACCTTCACTGAAACCAATTCAGGTGCAAATTGGTCGATTGAGAGATTGAATGGAATTGCACAATCGTCATCTGGCCTGAATTCGGATGCTGGGCAGACTGTGTCGCCTCCTTCATAGCCAGTGATTCTGAAGCGGTAAACGTGGTCTCCTGCGGTTGTAAGACCCAAATCGATTGTCCAGTCAAAGTCTCCACTGATGGTTCCTGACTGATTTGCGATTTCAGACCATTCAAAGACAGGGTTTTCCCCTGTGCTGTTGATGCTTCTTTCTTCAACAACGGTGAAGTAAGAAAGAGGATCTGGTGAAACCGCAAGTGCTTCCAATCGAATGCTTCCGGTCAATCTCAAATTTCGGTTCGTGTTTCCAGCATCCAAATTCTGAACAACTCCATCCTCGTTGAGGATCGAGAAGGCAGTG
>JABGWN010000071.1 GCA_018645535.1 Methanobacteriota archaeon | reverse complement strand
GCAGCTTCCTCATGGTCGTGAGTGACATGAATAGCCGCAATGTTTTTTGATTTCAATGTCGCTCGAATTTCCAATGCTAATTGGCGTCGAACGTCTAAATCAAGGGAGGATAAGGGTTCATCAAGAAGTAAAAGTTCGGGGTTTGTCAGTAATGCTCTTGCAAGAACGACACGTTGGGCTTCTCCTCCAGAAAGGGTTTCTATGGACTGATTTTTCATGCTCAGAATTCCCATGTCCCTCATAATCTCATCAACGTCTTTCATCTTACGATCTTTCCTCCTTCTGTATGCAAAGAGTATGTTGCCCAAGACGTCTTTGTGAGGGAAAAGTACAGGTCTTTGGAACAGCATACCAATGTTTCTTTCCTCGGGTTGGAGTTGATTTAGGATTCTTCCATTCAGGTGAATCGTTCCGTTATCTGGTTGAACAAATCCAGCAATTGCTCGTAGCAAGGTTGTCTTTCCACATCCACTCGGCCCTAATACTACCAGAATCTCTCCTTCTGTTAAACGTAGATTGCACTCTGAGAGGATGATGTTCTCGTCGTAAGAAAGTGTTAGTGATTGAATTTCAATTGTCATTAGAATCCTCCTCCTTGATGTTCTCTAAAGCGTTCCGTGATGACAAATAGAATGAACGTTATCATCATCAAAAGAGAAGCAGTCGCCATTGCTACTGGTTCAACGAGTTGAAAATATTTTGGTCGAGCCATCAATTGGTCAACCAGAATGGGCAAAGTGTCCCAAGAGCCTGAGCGTAGGAGAATCCAAGAGGCTCCAAATTCACCGAGTGAAAAGGCGATGGAAAGGGTAGCAGCAACGACAAGTGAGTTTTTCAATAATGGAATTCGTACCTTGATGAATCGTTGGAATTGTGAATATCCAAGCATAGCAGCAGTTTCATCATAAGTTGAATCAAGACTCCTTAGGGCGGGGAGTAGAATTCGAATTACAAAGGGTGTTGTAAGCATTGCATGCGGTATTATAGGAAGGCCATACCACTGGAAAAGTTCTGGCCACACTTTGAGCACACCGAGTAATACACCTAATCCAATCATGACTCCTGAAAGTGCTAATGGGAGCATGGAGAGTAAATCAATAGCCCTTGCAGTCTTTTTCTTACCATTTGATTCGAAAGCATGGATCGATGAAGCAACAGCATATCCGAGAAGAACCGATACAACCATACACGCTAATGCGTAAATAATAGAATTCGATAACGCCTCTAGTGCTGAGACATATGTTAAATCTCCAGTAAGGGCAATGTCCCATGCTTCTGTACTCCAGCGATACGATTCATTTGTCCGGTCTCGGATTCGGATAGATGAGAGCAACATGGAGATCAATGGCGCAAGGGCGAATGAAAGGGCCAGTGCGACACCTATCCTGGCAATAGGAGAAGGCTTTCCTGCCGTTTTTCTTGCAAATGATTCAGAGACTATATCATTAGAAATGGCCTTCTTTTGTTCCCAATAACCTGCTAGTCCAAGGGCGAAAAGAAGGACTATTCCTTGTAATGTTGCTCCACCGAGTACGAGTAAACTCGCTTCAGTTCTGTAATTAGGGATGCCAGCAGCCCCTCCTTCTATGGCCATCAATGCTTCAAGAGTCCACATGTCTGGAGCAAGCCAACGAACGAGTGCAAATGATGTGAATGAAAATATGAATGTAAAAACAAATGCAGAACCGATTGAAGTTCTCAACATTGGCCACCAGAAATATCTTGCTCGATTGAATCGAGTTTTACCAATTGGAAGCAATCGTATTGACTCTTCAAAACGCGGAGGGATTGTAGCAATTTTTGGTTCAACAAAACGGATGACGAGGGCGAGATTAAACCATGCATGAGCCAACAATAATGCAATGATGTGTCCAGAGTTTTCGATTCCTGTTGCATCTGAAAGCCACCCGATGAATCCACTTTCAAATCGGAGGTCGATTCCAATTGATTCGATTGGCCCTCCAGTTTGGATAAGAGCGAGAAAACCCATTGCTGCGACGATGGTTGGAGTTACAAAGGGAAGCGTTAATGCTGCTCTGATAATGTTCAGATGCTTCCATTGATGTCTGCCTAACCACCACGCAATCGGCAGCCCAATTGCAAGAGTAAGTATCGCTGAAAGAAGAGCTTGGACGAATGAAAAATAGATGGCTTCAGTTCCTAAAGGGTGTTCGGATAAAGAAAAAATCGCAGTGAAAGGGGATTTCCCTGTCACATCCATGAGCCGATCTACAGCAAGCCAGATTGGGATGAGAATCAATCCCAAGTATACGGCTATCGGTACACTTCGTATATTGCGAAATGACATGGTTTCAACTCAGATTGAGTTTGTAGAATCCCGCCAGTCCTTGAGCCAAATATCCATTTCTTCACCGATACGATCCATCTCAATCATCGATGGTAGAGATGGTACTGGACTGTGATGTCTGTAACCGTTTGTCTCGGGGAGGTCCTTACCTTCCAAAACCGAATACATCAAATTGTTTTCAGGCATGTTTGTATTTATGACATCACTGAGCAGATATTCGATGAATGCGTTGACAGCGTTCTTTGAACCTCCGCCATTAACAGATGCAGCATATTCAACTTGAGAAAATGAGGCATAATCAATTAGAACTGCGGCAGAAATTGTTGAGTTTTCACCATAAAAGGCTTCAACACCAGGTGAATGGCAATAAGAAACAGTTAGCCAGGCGTCTCCAATGTGTCCATCATTCCAGATGCCATAGCCTCCAGTGTAGTGGGTTTCGTACGCTTCAGTCCAACCACTTGTGAAAATTGCATCATTGTCGGCCATGTCTTCCCACCAGTCAAAAGCAGTCGTATTGGTTGATTGTTGTTCAAAGTAATCAACTGTTGCAACCATAAAGGCTCTTCCCGGAGAGGAGGTTACTGGACTTGGGAAGGCAGT
>JABGWN010000070.1 GCA_018645535.1 Methanobacteriota archaeon | reverse complement strand
GTGGATGGACCAGAAATGTACTCGGTCAGCATTGGAAAGATGTTCTAAATCATGGAGCATATCGGAGAGTTGGCGAGTAATATCTCGGTCGTTTCGCAACCATGGAAGAGCGGCCTTTGCCGATTCCGGGTCTTCAACATAAGCTTCCATAACCGAAGAAAGAATGGCCTTTGAAACAGGTCTTAGCGTAAACCCTCCTTGTAAATTAGGGAGTTCAGGTGTTCTTGCCATCGTCATCCCTCAAGCAGATAAGTGTGCGACTGCGGTCATGACGCTTTCATCTTCAGGATGGACGCGTCGAGCCATTTCAAGCATCCAATTGAGATGCTCTGTTCGGCCTGCTTGTTGGAGAACAAGGCCAATATGATACAGTAGTGATACATCATCTCCTAAGTGAGGGCCTAAGGCATCAATTTGAGCCTCAGCTTCCTGTACACGGCCTGATTTAACAAGTGTAAGAGATTCAACGACTATGCGATGAACGTCTCTGTGATCGTACGGAGTTGAGGCCGGCCATGGCCAAATTCTGTGGCCAAGTTGAGGCTCTGGTGTGAGAACATCCTCTTCAGTTGGCTCTTCAATAGAGGATTCGACAACATCATCGTCAGGGAGTTCAGGGATACTTTCTTCTTCATCTGGCAACACCGGAGTGTTCTGAATTTCAGAAGCATCTTCTTCAGGGAGTTCAGGAAGTTCAGTCTCATCTTCGTCGTCAGGAAGATCAGGCACGACATCGTCTTCGACGAGAGGTAGGTCGGGTAATGCTGCGGTCTCAAACGGAACATCCTCTTCATCCATATCTGGTAAATCGGGTACAATTCCAGGGTCTGGCCCCACGCTTCCACTGAAATCTACCTCAGATTCTTCGCCCGATGTTTCAGTGAATAATTGACCTTGTCCAGTGTGAACAGGCTCTTCGACTTCATCGAGCGGGTTTGATTCAGGAACGCTAAATCGTTCTTCGATTTCAGGAGCATCTTTGGTTGATAACTCAACGTCTTCCGCTTTCTCAAATTCCACGGTTTCAGAAAGAGTAGGGCCTTCGCTTTCGATGAATGAGAAGTCATCCGAAGATTCAGCGTCATCGTATTGGTCAATATCAACAGTAACATCCTCGAGAGCAAGAACTGCCTCTACTGTGTATTCCTCTTCTTCTCCATCATCTGCATCGTCCATGAGCGTGCTGAGGAGGTCGTTCTTGACCGATGTCTCAACAGGGTTATGTTGGTCTCGTGCAGGTTTGGTCAAATCATAGTAGCATTGGATGCACGTCGTCGCATCGATAGCATTTGAAACGCCACAGAACGGACAGGAATTTTCATCCTCCTCATTCTTGTCTTTACGCTTCCAAAACATACTCTCGCCCTACTTTCACGGTAGGCACTTGTGGTTTAAGCATCACCATTCCTCGACCGATGTTTGCTTCATTCGCCATAGGATGAAATGTGTTCACGAGTTGGAACTCACATGGGCGAAAAGGGGAGGGTTCGCAGGATGAACAGCGCCCATGAGGATATCGAACTTGATATTGATGGTGAGGAAGAGGGTATTTGGCGACGAGGCCAAGACCATTTTCACCACTTTTCCAAATTACTCGAACAAGAATTAGATCAAGAAACAAAGACTGTTCAAGAACGCTGGTCGAAATGGTCACATCACCGATTACAGGCGTCAGGTCTAGCATTAATCGGAATGAAAGGAAGACCGAATGGGACTCTTTTTGGTGACTTCATTCTCACATTTGAACGCCCAGATCGACAGCATATTGGACAACATCGATTCACACATGGAGACATCGTCGTCCTTAGTCGAACAAAACCTATTGGCGAGAAAACAATTGAAGGAATTGTCCTCGAGCGAGGGCCAACCCGCCTCAAAATCGTCGTTACTCAACGACCAAAGGATCTCAAGAAAGGAACATGGAGACTTGATCGGGGTGCAAATCGTGTCGCTCATGATAGAATGAAAGAAGCCCTTGAGATGTTCCACTCAGTTGAAGGAGATCGCGGCACAATACTGAGAGATCTCTTGCTGGGACAGGTCCATGATCCAGAAGAGAGCGCCTCATCACCACCAAAAATATCGGGGAAATTCCAACGCCTTGAACCAAGGGATGTCATACTTAATCCATCCCAAAAAGAGGCGATGGATGCAGCTCTAAAGCGAAAGTTGACCATTATTCAAGGGCCTCCTGGAACGGGTAAAACCCATACAGCGGTTGCCACATTGGCTCAACTTGCCCGTGAAGGAAGGGGCCCAATCCTTGCAACAGCAGAATCGAACGTCGCTGTCGATAATCTTCTCGAAGGTTTACTTGAGGCTGGTATTCGAGCAGTGCGAACAGGACGTCCAGTCAAGGTTCGAGAATCGCTACGACAAGCAACACTTGATGCTCAACTTGAGCAACACCCTAAGCAAGATGAGATTGCAATTATTCGAGAAGAAACGGATGAAGTGCAACGAGCATTGTCGAAACTAAAAGGCCGAGAAAAAGGTCTAGCTCACAGAGATATTCAATACAATAAGAAAGAAATCCGCCGTCTCGAGAAAGAAATGATTGCTTCAGTACTCGACAATGCTCAAGTCATTTGTTCAACAAATATTGGAACTGGGCATCGAGTTCTTGATCATCGCCGCTTCCCTATCGTTCTCATGGATGAGGCGACTCAGGCGATTGAACCAAGTTCGATGGTTCCTATTTCCAAGGGCTGTAGACAACTCATTCTAGTTGGTGACCACAGGCAACTTCCACCAACTGTCATTTCAAATGAAGCTCAGGAAGGTGGTCTAGGGCGCTCTCTCTTCGAGAGATTAATCGATGTTGGAATTAAATCACATATGCTTACAGTGCAATATCGAATGCACCCTGTGCTTCGAGAATTTCCAAGTGCTCGGTTCTATGATGACAAACTTGAGGACGGTTGTTCAGCGGAACAACGCCCTGCTCCAGCAGGTGTTCTTTGGCCAGATTGGGACCATCCATTTGCATTCATCCCAATCACAGGTTCAGAGAACGTAGAAGAGGAAGGGGGCAGTAGAAGCAACCCTGCTGAAGCAGCACGGATTTATGGCTTGGTTCAGGAATTATTGGTTCCTGGTGATGTCACGCCAGACCAGATCGGAAT
>JABGWN010000069.1 GCA_018645535.1 Methanobacteriota archaeon | reverse complement strand
TGCAACAACAATCAATGGACCTCGTCGTGTTGTTGCAAGCCCAATGCCAATGAGTGTTCTCGACATCGATGTTATTCGAACTCTTGTTCAGCAACGTGCAGTTGTGATCTGCGGAGGCGGCGGGGGGATTCCTATAATCAATGATGAGAAGCAATTCAAAGGGATTCCATCAGTTATCGATAAAGACCGTCTCTCTGCTTTGCTTGCTTCAGAATTGGGTGCAGAAGCATTGATTATTTCCACAGGTGTTGAAGCAGTATTCACTGATTTCGGTTCAAATGATCAAAAAGAACATCGTACGCTAAGTGTTTCACAAGCAGAGAAATACCTTGCAGAAGGTCATTTCCCTGAAGGATCAATGGGTCCAAAGATTTCCAGTATGATCGAAGCAGTACGTCATTCACCAGGGATGCGTTCAATCCTTTGTAAACCAGGAGATGCCCTCTCAGCGTTACGAGAGGATGCTGGGACGACTTTGTCCCATGATGATTAAATACATCTTGACAGAGGCCAGCGTGGGCCTGTAGCTTAGTCAGGTAGAGCGACGGACTCTTAATCCGTAGGTCGCGGGTTCGAACCCCGTCAGGCCCGCCTTCACAATCGACCTGCTGGGTTGACTAATGTCGTTACCTTTCCATCATCTGCTAAGACTACGATATCGCACATGTCGTTGAAGAGTCCGACTTGAACAACTCCAGCAATGTTGAGAATTTGTGTTTCCATCAAAAGAGGATCATCAACGGTTGCTCCAATGTTCGCATCTGCGATGCAATTTCCGTTATCTGTGTGGATAAGTCCTTCATCGTTCGAACGTAGAACTACGCTACAATTCAACAGAGCTTCGAGTGCTCGTACGGTAACGTCAGATGAAAACGGTGTAATCTCGATTGGAATACCAAATGCTCCTAGACAATCGACTTGCTTCCTACCATCGGCTACAACCACCATCGAGGCTGACTGTTGTGCAACAATCTTCTCGCGAAGTAATGCAGCACCGCCACCTTTGATGAGTTGAAATTGTGGGTCAAACTCATCGGTACCGTCAATGACGATGTCTAAGCCAGCGATAGATCCAAGTTCAACCAATGGAATCCCAACTTCATTTGCAAGTTGTTCCGTGGCAACAGATGTTGGAACGCCAACGATTTCGAGCCCTTCTTCTTTGATTCGTCTTCCGAGTTCCAAGACAGTATATTTGACCGTTGAACCCGTTCCTAGACCAACGTTCATTCCAGATTTTACATACGAACACGCGGCTTCCCCTGCGAGTTTTTTCAGTGCTTCAGCATCGCTCATATTCTGCTCTTGATTCGGACGGTTGATATTGATTGTTAATATAATCAACAAAATTTCTTGCAAGAATGCTTTTTGGGTGGAATGAATAGGGAAGACCATGGGTGGACGCAGCCGCAACGTAATGGTCGTCGGTTTGATGCTGTCTGTTTTTCTGATTTCATTAGGCAGTCCATTGGTAGATAATACAGCGCAAGACCTCGTTTTTGCGGATGAAAGTGTCTCGAACGTTACACCGACTGGGCAATCAAATATCGTGAGTATTGGCTCATATCCAGATGGTGTAAACGATGCAATTTCAATTAATGTTCCAAGTGGGGAAGCTGTTACCTCGATTGACCTCTCGCTTGACGAAAACGTTCTTCCAGTAAGTGCGGCTAAAGTGTGGGATTCTTCTGCAGATTACGATCATCCACAAGCAATTTACGATGGAATCGATGTCAATGGAACCAGTTTGGAATTGTTACCTCAAGGATGGGCCTATGACATGGAAGGAACCAACGCATGGACCTTTAGTGGTACCAATACATGGTTCTGGGGATACGATAGTACTCTTGGGGCATCAAACGGCGTTACAAGTGGTTCAAAGGCTCTGTATACATACAACGGAAATTATCCATCTTACATGGGTGGTCCATATTGGGCTACTTCACCAGTGATGAACTGTGGTGGCTGCTCGGGTGGTTGGGATCTTAAATTCCAAAAGAGGCTTGGTGTTGAATCAAGTTCCTATGATCATGCATATGTTTCAGTAAAAAACAATGCAGGGAATTGGGTGAATGTATGGTCGAATTCCGGAACTGTAAATGATGGTTCATACACCACTCAAACCATTACGATTTCAAATTACGTTGCAGCGAACTCCAATTTCCAAGTTCGTTTTGGCCTTGGTTCCTCTGATGGAAGCATTGAATACACTGGCTGGAATATCGATGATGTTGAAATTCTTCCAAAGGCCTCTGGTGTTTCAACTGGCGAAGGAAACTGGACCTCTCAACCGTTTGGTCCTGGTGTAAGTGCTGGCAGCGAACCTTCTTCTTACGGATTGATGGTCATCGATGCTGAGGTCCCAACAGGTGCTCTCTTCGAATGGTCCCTAATTGATGCTGCAACAGGAACTGCAATTCCTGGCTACTCTCAAATGACCGATTTACAAGTTGATCTCGGAGGAATTGATTGGGAAGCAACACCTTCTCTGCGATTCCAAACCCACATGATAACAGGCCAATCCGGTGGGCCTAAGATACATAGTTTGGGCATCAGCGGTGCTATTCATGAATCCTTTAGTGCAAACCCAGCAACACACGATTGGATTCTTGCGGGAACAACGTGGTCTTCGACAACAGGCGCTGTTTCAGGAACGGGTTCTCTGACATCTCCAGTGTACAAGATATCGAATGGATTTGGTGCACTTTCCACTTCGATCTCATCCACTGGCACTCCTTTGCTCGAAGCGAATGTGGATGAGACCGGATGGCAACCTGTCTCTCTCGATGGATACGATACCCTCGATGAAGTAAGTCATTCTGTACAATTCCGTTTTACTGCTGCAAGCGGTTCTTATTCGGTTGATTCGTTTGAAGTTGAAACCGTTCGCTCAAATCCAAGCACAGGTATGCGAATCGATATTGGTCCTGATGGTGTTTCTGATTGGGGACTTGACGGGGCAAATGCAGGATCCTTTGGATTCCAAAACAGACTGGCTACTGGACAACTATGCCAAACAATTGCTTCTTCACCGAGTACTTCTTCGATGTTTGAAGTGCTTTTACCACTTTCTGGTATCAATGATTTCGCCTTTACTCTCAATTCCGACAATGCAATGCAATCACCATTTATGAACATCAAAATCGCTGGTAATGATGTTACAAATAGAGGGTTTACAAATTTCCAAAATGCTCAACTCATTTCGTTTTCTCAAACAGAATTAGGCGCATTAAACAGCGCTTTGTCGAATGCTGCTGATGACCGGGGGATCTTTGGATTACCTATGGCAAGAGTAAGCATTACAATTGGATCTTCCCAATCCACTGCGGACGTTACCTTGTGTGGTGTCTTTGCTCCATATGAGGCTGGTATTAACTTGAATTTGATTTCAACTTCTTCTGTTGTACAAGCTTTGAATCAGCAACTCTCTTCCATCGTAAGTATCGGTGGAGTAAAGGAAGTTCGAATTCCTATTCGCATGATGTCCTCAGGTTCAATTAAATTAACTCTGAATTCTATCTCTACAACACCTACGCTAAATCCAGTGTCGATTGCTATCTCTCCACCAATCGATACACTGACACCTTCAACGGACTGGATTACAGTCAATTCAACCTTTGATCTTTCACCTCTTGGTGTCAGTGATGCTGAAACGTATGTGAAAAATAATGGCTGGAGTATCGATATGAGTTTACGAGGTGCAACAGCAACTTCGTCTGTTCAGTGCAGCAGTGCTCTCTTACCACTCACAGGAGCATCGACATTAAGTTGTCAACAAAGTGGATACAGTTTGGGATGGAGCGATACAGATTCCAATGGAGAGATTAGTATGATTGGAAGTGGAGCATATATCCAATTCACACATCGTTTCCAGATGCCAATGGCCTGGGATGATGAGCCGTATGCTTCACTGAATGTGATGTTGGTTAGCCCAACTGGGCCGACTTTACCCCTCAACTACGTCTTTGGATTGGGACATGCAAATGGTATCGAAAACGATGTATCGTTGAAGCGCTTCACGATTGAATCACAATCAGGTGTTGAAACCGATGCTGAATCCGCTCTCTTGATACCCAATACATTCGTCACAGTTCATGCTTATTTGGGCTTTGAAGATGTTTCAAATGCAGTTCCTCGCACTGGACAAGCACTCGTTCGATTGCTTGTTGATGGTCAAGATAAAGGTTCAACCAATTTGGTTGTAGATGGAGTCGCCTCGATTATTTACAATGTCCCAAGTACTCTACAGAACTTGACCATGGAAATCGAAGTAACACCTCTTCTTGGACAAGGGGCATCCTATGAGGCAAATCCAATCGCTTCGTTTACGATGGATACCATCGCTCCAATGTTAATTTCGATGGACATTGATGAGTTTGATCACAGAGATGCATCCCCAGCAACCGAGGTCTCATTCATCATCGGAGACAATCCCACTCTCCCGCATCATGCAAACGCATTGATTTGGAGATCATGGATGGATGATTCCAACATGGACGGAGAGATCGATGAATACGAGATTCAAGAGATTCCATTGGAAGCTCCGGAGAATATGCTTGCAAGCACAGGTGAGTTTTCACTTACAATGGATACATCAAGCGCCTCAGAAGGCGATTATGTGCAAGGATGGTTGTCCGTCGCTGATGGTGCAGGCAACATCATGATCGAAGGTGGAAACATCTACGCTCCTCTTTTCAATATTCAACTACGTGCAGATGGAACACCTTCTCTCGGTACAGAATTCGACCTTGTTTGGGGACAGCATGAAGACGGATGGTTGCATCCAGGTGAAGCGAATCTCTTACAAATTCCAATCTGGGATAAGAATGGAATTACAGATATTGAATACATTGAATTGGACCTTGGCTCAACCACAACCGACTCTGCTATGATTTATTGGAATTCCAATACAGAACAATGTTACAGCAACCACGTGTATGTTGATGTCGAGTCCTGTGGCCTTCTTGGTGGAGATGGTGTCTTCTCTGAACAAGGGGCATTCAATGTCAATTTCAGTATTGAGTGGGGCTTTGACCCAGATCCAACACTCCTTCGAGTTCCTTCTATCCATCTTGTAGATCGCTTGGGACAATTCGTCACGGTTCCTTTGTACGATGCATCTTGGCATTACAGCGGTGAATTAGCTCTCGATACATCACAAACCTCACTTTCAATTGATGACAC
>JABGWN010000068.1 GCA_018645535.1 Methanobacteriota archaeon | reverse complement strand
GTTGAAGGAAGGATCTTTGCAAGCACTAGGGCTTGGCGAAGTGTGCTGTTAGGTTCAACTTCAATCGTACAATTGTGGTCTCTCCCTGAGAATGTAATCTCCATGTTGATGCCTGTGATGCATCATGCTTATGACGGTGGCGCACAGGCGAGAAACAAGCCGAGATCGCATAGCCCGGTATTGCGGTGGATTCGAAATCCACTGTCCCATGGACGCGGGGGTTCAAATCCCTCTCTCGGCGCCATCAGATGTAGAATGCATCGGGTTCCTCTGTCAATTCACGTACGTGATCTGCAGAATTCTTTGGAGCAATTTCTAGCAACTTTTGTATGACGCCAGAGGTGACATCATCTGGTAGAACAAGGTCAAGAGACCATCCTTCACTTATGGATTCAAGAAGACGGAGAGAGGCATGTACGTCACCACTTGCTCCAACTGTTGTAGCCATTGCACAAGCTGAATGGATTCCGAAAATCGGTCCCATCGAAGCCATCAATGCAGACATTCCAATCGCCCCTCCAGAAGGCTGGTCTCGACGGACGTCAACTCCTTTTTCTTCCATGTTTACTCTATGTGCAGAGGATGATGCGACAACAAAGGCTTCCTTCTTTTGTGGTGGCGAGGAAAGGCCAGCGAGAACAAGCATTTCGGGCAGTTTTGCTTTTGAAAACGCCTCAAGTAATTCCTGAGTGAAATCGTATTGATGAGACGGATCGCTTGGTTGACCCGGGCCTGTTACAGTCATCACGCGTTGGCCATTAGGAGTTGTGAACAAGGATGCATAGAGATGAGGTGGAGCGAGTAAACCGTCTTCATCTAATCTTGCTAATGGTGCTAAACCAGGATGGATAAATCGAGCAACTCTCTCTGCTTGACTTGATTCGTTTAGCATTTCAATAGCGTTCTTTCCAACATCTCCAACCCCAGGAAGGGCGAACAAAAGAAGATCAGCAGTTGGTAGACCATGTTCGCTTGTTGTGTCGATTAGAAGTGGCATGAATCACAAAGCCTACCCTTACGGAGTATAATGTTTCACAATGAAGATAGAAGAAGAGATTCATTCTTCTTCCTTATTGCCATGTCCAGCACGCAAATCTCCCACTGAAGGAAGGGTTGGTATGGAAGCACTCCATTCAGGAGTCGCAACATTGTTTAGTGTTCGGCGTATCTTTGCTCGATGATCTTCTGGCGACCATTTTAGTGGAGCAGCAGCCTGAGCCTTACCGCCACACTGAGGACATGTTGTCTCAAGACACCATGCTTTACAAACTGTGCATTGTTGAAGAAGTTGACGCGCCATAACTTTCACTCTCTGTAAGCAAGGGCTGTTCCACCAGCATTTTCAATAACCGATACAGTTGCTTTAATTGCATCGGTCCATGTATCTTCAGCAGTCTTGAAATCTGGAGCCTTCAATTCAATTCGGTATTCTGGAGAACCGTCATAGAAACAATTTACTTCTATTTCTTGTTCTTCTGAAGAGAGTTTCTCTGCAGCTAAAAGTGCCTCTCGTATTGTTAAAACCCCGTCATTGGTCTCAACCGTTAGGGTCAAAGTACCACGGATTTCAACAAATGGAGGGATGATGTTCTCAACTGCAATTTCAATGAATGCTGCAATCCAATCGCCTTCAAATCCAGCATCTACGAGCGTGCCTTCACTCATTGCAGCCTCTTCAAATGCTCCGTAAAGCGTCTCATAGGATTCTATTAGTTGATCGAGGAGTTCAGAAGCAAACTCTTGCTTCCATTCCTGAGCTTCGCCAAGAACTTTGAAGAGTTGGAGTGCCCTTTGTTCGTTCTTCCATTGTTGAAGGCGATCACGACGTCTCTCTTCAGAAACAGATTTCAAAGAAAGTTTGAGGGAACTTCCATCCATTCGACTTGGCATCACTTTACAGATGAGGCGTTGCCCTTCCCGTACGAACCTACGAATGTTTTTGATCCATCCACTTGCGATTTCACCAATAAAAATGAATCCGTCTACGCCTTTGTATTCGTCAAGAGTAACGTCCGCACCATTTTGCTTAACGCTCTTTACAGATACAACGACAAGTTCTCCCTCTTCAGGGTAAACGAGGTCTGTTGGCATGGAGGCTCAGCCTCCTTATTCCATTGTCTCTAAGACGGTGCAGCCAACGAGGTTTGCTTTTCCGCCTGAAGGATTTGTCAGAGTGGCGCCACAGACACCACAGGAGATTACGGTTGTTGCTCGTGAAAACAGGATAGTTTCGTTTCCACAATCTTTGCAGGATACTTTGATAAATTCGCCAGACATTTATTTCACCTCATCGATCAATAAGTTCGAATTTCTTTGCACGCTTACATGGCGCGTAATGTGCTTTACCTGTCTCTGTACAACGATAAAGAATGTTTACACGCTTGGTAGGCTTTTCACGACCATCCGGTTTAGGACGTGGGAAACCACGGTATCCACGCATTACCTTACGGAAACGGCGTTGACCCCAGCGAAGCTCAGAGGCTCGCTTCTTCTTGACACGCTCAACAGTGTGAAGAGTGTGCTTACCAGCAGACGGACTATATCGCTTAATTTGACGAGGCATCTTAACCATGTCTTCACCTGAACGTCTTGGCGACAATCGACGGGTATTTATTGCTGTCGTAAGAGAATTCCAAAGCAATACGCCCAACAACAAGGAAAAATGCAGCGATATTGATAAGTCGAATACCACGAACTACGGTCATGCAAGACGAAATCAGAGCAGCATTGCTCCTTTGGATACCCCTCGCTGTTGCATCTCTTGGCATCGCAATGCAATTCCGCCGCCAGCACTCCCTACAGAATCTCGGAAAGGGTTTTCTGATTCTTGGAGGAATTCTCTATCTGGCTTCATTCTTGACCGTTCCAGAATCGCCGTCTGCGGCATCTTCTGCGTTAATTATTGCAATTATTCCTGCGCTTTTGTTGATCTTCGTTGGATTATACATAGCCACATTCTCTGGAGATATCCCTGTTCGACGTTTTAATCCCAAACTTAGATCGTTAGGCCTATTGCTTTTCATTTGCGGATTAGCCCTGTTGGAAACGATGAATTGGCATGATGAAAAGTGGTTGCCATCTCTTCTTTGGGAAGGTGAAACCAACAAATATTGGTTGATATTCCGTCCAACATTTTTACTCGCAATGAGCAGCATTCTATTCTGTGGTTCGTATGTGGTAAAGCATATGGGGGAGAACAGAAACGATGCATCTCGGAATATGTTTATTTTAGGAGTCTTCTCGTTTGGGTTCCTTCTTCTTGGATTGTATACCGACAACGCCTATACGACTACGAACCAATTTAGTACATCTGTGTGGCTTGCAACAAGCGATCTCTTTGGAATTCTTGCTGGGTTTGGACTCTCCATCATCGTGTTTACATTGGCAATTTGGCAATATGAGAGGAAGCGCTCTGGACTAGGTGATTTATCCCCACCTTCAAGCGAACAACTCGAATTAGCCGCTGAAATCATTCGAAAAAACCTAGGAGGTGAAGAAAATGAGTGAGACTCCAAAACAACGAGTCATACTAATTGCAGGCATTGTCCTTATTTTACCAAGTTTAGTCCTGGCAATAACGAGCAATACATCTGAGGCCGATTTGTCAAGAGGATTCGCTCGATTTGCAAACGCGTTCCTTACAACATACATTCTAACCTCTATCTTTTTGATTGTTAATATGTTCAGATACTCAAAGAGTAGGAATGAGCCAAAAGCGCCATGGATCGGGATGTCTTATGCTGCAATTTTAGGAATTATTGTATCTGTCCTACTCACATCACAAGGTGGATTTTTATTAGAAGACAACAGCGGTAGCAGGGCCCAAATATTAACCAATGTAGTGCACTTTATTGTCACAGCTTCGGCAGTGTTGGCTACTGTCGCTATTATGATTTTTGTGGCGTTTGTAAACATCACTTCCAGAAATCAAAACAAGGATTGACCAATTTGTCAGGGTATTCTCTTAGCGTTGCCTTGATAAGGAGAAGGCAGGTGGCTTCGACATCGAGGTGAGTATATGTCAAAGGGTACACCATCAATGGGTCGTCGACAGAAGACAACACACATCCGCTGCAGACGCTGTGGAAGAAATGCATATCACAAGCAGAAAAGTGTTTGTTCATCGTGCGGATATGGGGCAACTGCTCGTATGCGCAGCTACAGCTGGAACAAGAAATCTCACCGTCCTAAGGCTTGAACATCAAGCGCAATGAATACAAAGGCGCCGCGACTGTCTCGACACAGGGAATCACATGTGCGGCATAATCGGAATAGTTGGTCGACAAGGTTCACACGTGAACCAAGCACTCTATGATGGCTTAACTGTGCTTCAACACAGAGGCCAAGATGCTGCCGGAATAATGACTGAACATAACGAGAAATTCAATCTCCGAAAAGGAAACGGTCTTGTCTCCGATGTATTCTACAAGCGACATATGCAAAAATTGCTTGGGCACGTGGGTATTGGACACGTCCGCTACCCTACTGCCGGATCTTCTTCAACAGCAGAGGCTCAACCGTTTTACGTAAATTCACCGTATGGTTTGGCGTTGGCTCATAATGGAAATCTGACCAACAGCGATGAGATACAAAAAAGCCTCATTGGAGAACATCGTCGACACGTGAATACAACAAGTGATTCTGAAGTACTGTTGAATCATCTTGCAGTACAATTAGACCTTCAAAGCGATCAGATGAGCATCAATGGAGAACCATTCCTCAATGTGGATTCTTTCTTTGACGCAATAAGTGATGTCAATGAGTCTGTTCGAGGAGGCTATGCTTGTGTTGGAATTGTCAACGGATATGGGCTCTTTGCGTTCAGAGATCCGCATGGTATTCGCCCACTTGTCTATGGAAAGAGAGAATATGATGGAGGAACTGAATGGGTTGTGGCAAGTGAATCCGTTGCAATCACCGCACTTGGATTCGAGATTGTTTCTGACGTTAAGCCTGGAGAAGCAATATTCATTTCATCCTCTGGACACCTCTTCGTCAAGCAATGTGCCGAACCTCGGCCATTTACCCCATGTATTTTTGAGCACGTTTACTTCGCCCGCCCAGATTCAACAATTGATGGAGTATCAGTCTACCAAGCTCGTTTGAATCAAGGTGAACGACTGGCAGAACGATTACTTGAGCAATGGCCAGAACATGATATCGATGCAGTGATTCCAGTACCTGATTCAGGTCGAATCTCTGCCCTACAAATGGCCAACATACTCGATGTTCCTTATCGGGAAGGGTTCGTTAAGAACCGATATGTAGGCCGTACATTTATCATGCCAGGTCAAGAGATGAGAATGAAATCTGTACGCCGGAAACTCAATGCAATTCCAAGAGAATTTAGCGGTAAAAATATACTTCTTGTTGATGATTCCATCGTTCGCGGAACAACAAGCGCTCAAATTATTGAAATGGCCAGAGAAGTCGGAGCTGCCAAGGTTTACTTTGCATCTGCTGCACCTCCAGTACGTCATCCAAACGTGTATGGAATAGATATGCCAGCAGTGGATGAATTCATTGCAAACGGGAAATCTATTGAAGAGATTAATCAGACAATTGGCTCAGACCGTTTGTTCTATCAAACGCTCGAAGATTTAATCGAAGTAACCATGCGGAAGGGACGTGGACTCGATGGGTTTGATAGTTCCTGTTTCAACGGGGAATACATCACGGGTGATATTGATGCAGAATATCTTGAGAAGTTAAGAGCTGCAAGAAATGATGCTTCAAAAATACAAGAATCAATGGATGATGAGCGAAGTATCGATATGCACAATCATCAGATCTGAACAGAGAACGCATCAGGCTATAACCACCGAGGTTTTGGTAAGGGCATGGTCCAAACACTTCCTTCAATCGATTCGATTCACAATGAAGAAAAAGTGAGCGCCATCTCAGTAAATGCCTCTGGAGACAAGGTACTGATTGGAGATTGCAAAGGATCCGTTTTACTCTATTCGCTT
>JABGWN010000067.1 GCA_018645535.1 Methanobacteriota archaeon | reverse complement strand
CGCTGTCTCTGTTGAATCATATCGAGGTGAGGCATTCGCCTTTCCATCCAGTTGAACAGAACATCATCCGCTTCACAAATCCCAGTTCTTGCCGAGCATTCAGTGGCCATGTTGGACAAAGTTGCTCGTTCATCTGCTGAAAGTGATATCAGGCCAGGCCCTCCAAATTCCATCGAGCGGTTTAATGTCAGTTCTTTTCGAGCATGGTCTGCGAGAATAAAGAGGATAACGTCCTTAGCGGTGCAACCATCGCTTAATGATCCTGTGAGTTCGAAGCGAATTGATTCGGGAACTTTCACGAACGTAAAGCCTGCAGATACGAGATTTGCATATTCAGTAGCTCCAACACCCCAAGTCAACGCATTTGATGCGCCCCCCATGCAGGTGTGTGAATCTGTGGCTTGGATAAAATCCGAAACCTCGATAAATTCTTCGCGTGCAACTTGATGACAAATTCCGGGTGATACGCCATCTACAGCCGAATAATCACGAACTCCTGTATGCTTTTGGAATTCATTCTGTAGCCTCCTCAAGGTTTCGACCTTATCCATAAATGGAACAAATTTTGGATTGTGATGTGCATAGAGCAAATGATCTTCAAAGACACCGAACTTTTTCGGATTCATGAGTTGGTAGTCATTACCGTAGGTTTCTTGGAGGAATGTGTGGACCTGGGCTGTGGTAAATTCATGAGAATAGCCTCCTTGAACTTGGGCAATAACAGGGTCTTGTGGTTGGACGCATGCGCCTTCTGGCTGGCCAACGAGGTTCCGAGCAATGATTTTTTCCGCCATGGTCATAGGTCGCTGTTCACTTGATAATTCTGGCAAAGAGAGCCTGCCATCTTTCAACTGTTTTGAGAATTCAAACAATCCTCCGGATTCAAGGATAAGTGCAGTTACTTCGTCGTATTGTTGTGTGAATTCCTCTAGTTGAAGCGTCTCCCCATCTTGCAATCGCTTGAGCATTTCATGGTCGCCCATTAATTGCCCAAGGTTGATGTTGTTACGTTCATGAATCGGTGCAAAGGAGGCAGCGATTACGATTCGAATACCGGCCCAACGTTCACATTGTGCAGCAGTTTCTCTGCTTGAACCAGTACCCTTTCGTTGTCCTGATACAATGACTTCAAATCCGCCATCAATTAATGCATCTTCATTGAATACGCGAATGCCATTTTGCATCAGACCTGCATATGCATTTTTCGCAATCATCGCTGGTTCGTGATCAAAACATACCCATGCCGGCGTCATCACATCTGTGTTGATATCGTCAAGAAGGTCGGCGACTTCGAGATCTTCCATACGAAGATTTAGCCCTTCATACAACTGTTTTCGGATAAGATCGAGATCTTTGGTAAGGAATAGAATCCTCTTTCCGGCGGTTAGAGAAACTTCACTTGCCATCCCTGCCATGCACATCCCCAAATCTTCTCAGAAGGCTTTGGTGTTTAACCAATTCGTTGCATAAGCCTCTGGCAGGAAAAAATGCCGGAGGGGAAGGTTTAAAAGAGGCATGCCAATCGTTAAAATAACTGTTTCTAAATCTACATACGAGGTGGATACCATGGATGATCAGCAAGTTGAAGATATTGTAAAGTGCCCAGAATGCGGCAGCAGAAGCCTAACGAGAGACGAAACCCGCGGAGAAGTAACCTGCGATGACTGTGGTCTTGTACTCGAAGACAACGTTATCGATCAAGGTGCAGAATGGCGTGTTTTCTCTCCAGAACAAGGAGACCAAAGAGCACGTACTGGTGCGCCGATGACTGTCATGCTCCACGACAAAGGTCTGTCTACAGACATTGACTGGCAAAACAAGGATTACTCTGGAAAGACCATCAATTCCCGTTATCGCTCTCAATTCTATCGAATGCGTAAGTGGCAAAAGCGAAGTCGTGTAAGTAACGCAACAGAGCGTAACCTTGCAATGGCTCTAGCAGAGCTTGACCGTATGGCAAGCCGCCTTGAACTTCCAAAGACAGTTCGAGAAGCAGCAGCAGTCAATTACAAGAAAGCGGTCGATAAGAGACTTATTCGTGGAAGATCAATCGAAGGAGTTGCTGCAGCCTCTCTCTATGCTGCGTGCAGGCAATGTGGCGTTCCAAGAACACTCGATGAAATTGGACAAGCATCTCGAACCGGACGCAAGGAAATTGGTCGAACATACCGTTTCATGGTACGTGAACTCAAAATGAAAATCATGCCAACGGGTCCTGAAGATTACATCTCAAGATTCTGCTCTGGACTTGGCCTTGATTCGGAAGTCGAAGCAAAGGCGTACGAATTGATCAAGGCAGCCCAAGAAAAGGAATTGACAAGCGGCCGAGGACCAACAGGCATCGCCGCATCGATCATCTACATCGCTTCCGTTCTGTGTGGAAAGCGTAGAACTCAACGTGAAGTCGCTGAAGTTGCTGGTGTTACTGAGGTTACGATTCGAAACCGATACAAGGAATTGATTCAGAACCTGAACATCGAACTCGATATTTGATTAGAAGAGGTTTCTCGATGAGTAAGAGTCGGGATATCATTGCGGAAGCCACTTTTGAAGTGGTTGCAACGCAAATGGTTGAAGCATTGGAACGTGGAACACTCAATTGGCCACTTCCGAATCCACCAATAACAGATCCAGATTTTCCAGTTCGAATGCCTGAGCGAGACCAAGATATCATCTCACAAGGGCTGTCAATGCTTCATGCAGACGTGGGAATGTTTGATCGTCATCTCATGACAATCGTAGATTTAATCGTTCCACACCGAATGAATTTGAGTGATGATCCATTTGAAATTCATCAAAAGTGGCTTGCTCGCCGAACCAATGATGTGTCCCAACGCATGTTGTTCTGCATCGCTACTGATTGGCTTGCACAAGCGTTTGACACATCTGCTCCAAATACTGACCGATGGTGGCTCGCAATCGCTCTTATCAACGGATTAGCAACTGTTCCTTACGGACAACCAATTCACCAAGGCTATCATCTCATTGAATCAGTTGCACTTGCTGAACGGCCTGGGACTTGGCATACTCAACCCGCTGATGGTCCACAGAACTTAGGCTGGAATCCGAATGCAGTCGTTCCAAGAACAACCTCGGTCATTGCCCATGATGCTGGCGTTAATGCTGCACGGTGGCTTCTCGATCAACTTGAGAACGATGTCCTTGAACGCCGCCTTCTATTGATGGAATGGGTTCGACTACTGTTGGAAAGACCAGCCTTAATTGAGCCCCTCGGGTTGTTTGAACTTCTTGAAAGAAGGGCGAATGATGAACATGAAGAAGTTGCTTCAAAGGTTGTTATGTGTCTCGCAAAACTTGTCGAGAACGATCAAGAACGTGGGCTAGCAATCGCCCAAGTTCTCCACGGGAGGAAAGAATTACTCCTCCGACGTTCGATGGCAGATGTTCTAACTCGCTTGTTTAGACGCGTTGGCTGGGATGCAGTCCCGTTCCTTGATTCGATGCTTCAAGACGAAGATGAAAGCGTTTTGGCAGCAGCATCAGCAACAGTTGGAGATTTGAAATTCCTCGATGAAAACGTTTGGGCTGATCGTTTGCAAGAACTCCACGGACATGATTCTTCCATCGTCCGTAGAAACATCGTCATCAGTCTACGCGACTATGTTGAGAAATTCCCAGAAGATGAACGAAATCTCATTCCATCTCTTTGGAATGATGGTGACGAAGTCGTTCAAATCCGTCTCCGAGAACTGCTGATGCGAATGGACGAGATTGATCCAACGCGCTTATCTAAGCACATTCCTTTACTTAGGGAAGACCGACTACAAGCACTTTGGGATTCGATGGATGCTCGTCGTGATGAACGCAGTGCTCTTTGGAAGAAGTGGCTTGCAGGTGAAAGCGACGTTCCTGAACCAATCGAAATAGTGCCTGAAACACACGTGAGCTCCGGTGAAGAACCAACAGAGTTGCCAGATCTCAATGACGCCTTGGATATGCTCGATGATACCCTCGGATATCTCGATTAATGTATTCACATTAGGGCGACATCCTCTTATGTCTGCGAACGTACAGAGAACTATGAACCTGAAAATTTGGTTTGTTTCCTTCCTCTTGGTGGTGATGCTACCGGTTGGAAATGCTTCCGAAGAAACGGATTCTACACTCGAAGCTAGGAATATCGAGGCCCAATATCTACCGGATATGGAGATCACATACATTTCGTGGAGAAATATTCAATCAACCGATGGTCAATTATTGGATGAATTAAAAATGGCAACGTATGAAGTCCATCGCTCTTCAACGATGTTTCAACCAGGATTCCAACGTGAATTGACAATGATAGCCTCGGATATCCCTGCTTGCTATACGACTGATTTGAATGAAGAGTGCTCTGGAAAGGCGCATGTTCTGCAATATGATCCACCTCCAGGCAGCTTTAACCAACGTTTCATCCATTACGCCATCTTGACCATCCTTCGAGATGGTACCGTAACAGATGCAGTGAACTTAGGAGTTTCACAAACTCCACATGGCCATGTAGAGGATACCGCTGCAATCCAATCTCCACAAGAATTGACAGCAGAATACGATGTATTCAATCAAACAACGCACTTCTCATGGCGTCCTGCTTGTTCAGGTTCAAACTACAATTATACCCTTTACCAACACGACGAACCTGCAACAAAATCGACATGGAATGGAATGCAGAAGACGATCGTAACCAACACAATCCCCCCAACCGCTTCTGAATACTCGCTAGACTTGGCCAATGAATCGATTGAACAATCTGTGTACTACACTCTAACATGCCTCTATCCCCCTTATTGCATTGACGAAGTTTGTTTTCCTGGTTCAGAAGACACTCGTCTCTACAGCGGAAATAGCCTTCTTACCCCGGTAATTGAGGACAATCAAGTTCCAATTTATTCAGGAGCACTTCTGGCGGAATATGATTCTGATAATTCCAATACGGTACTGCAATGGGCAAAAGTAACTCAAAAGGATATTTCATCGATTCGGATATATCATTCCACTAACTCGATCTCATCCGTTACGCAAGAGAACGTAACGACTCTAGCAGAACTGCCTGTTGATTCGGTTGAATTCATTCATCAATTGCCATCGGATTGGATGGTAACATCGTATTATGCTCTCGGCCTGGTTGATAATTCAGGCAACATACAAACAGATAATTTCGAAGTACTAGGAAAGGTCGGTCCTATTCTGGAACGAATGCTTCCCATCTCAATCACCTCGATGGATGTTGAAGTGCAAAACTCAACGACTCTTTTGATATCATGGGACATTCATCCACTCTTCATGTCAGGCGATGCAGTTTTATGGAAATCAGCACTTACGACACCAGACCTTTCAGTAGAATGGACCGAGGTTTTGAGACTGAATCCTGCAGAAGGTGAATTCCACTATTCAGTTGACCAAGTTGAACGATCATGGTACGCTCTAACGTTAGAAGGAACATGGGGGTCTTCGAGCAACACCCATACCGATGATAGAATTGAAGCTAATGCCAACGCTTTCTATCTCCTTCCGCAATTTGAATCAACTGATGAAGCAAATCAAGAAGATACATCAGAGGAAGAGAAAATAGAGTTGCCAACTTTCCAAATTACCCTGTTAGAATCCAATCGAACAATAAAGAATGGAGATTGGGTGACGCTTTCATCCAAAACAAATTCGACGCACGAGTTTTCATTCTCTTCTGAGCAAAACGGTTCTGCCTTCCGCTGGACAAATGCGCTTAACGACGATCCCTTCTGGTATGGGGCTACATCATTGGATGGTATTTTTACGATAGCAGTCGATTATCCAGTCAAATTAATCCACATAGAATCAACAAATGTAAACGGTGAAATTGATATTGTTCGAGTCGGTATTGACTGGAATTATGTAGAATCTACTATACCTGTTGATGATAAAAATCAAACCGTAACAGACGAGAAGAAATCCTCGTCAGAAGAACAAGCAATATCGCCATTCCTGATTATTATGATATCACTTATGGCTGCTTACATCGTATTTCTTCAAGTCCAAAGAAGGCCCGAAAAGAAACTCTTTCTCGAGGAAGAGTGATTATTCTTCTTCTCTCAATGGTCCTTGAGAGACGAGATAGGCATACATTCCTGCAAAGCACGTAAGCAGACCAATCAATGCTAGAATGAGCGGTGCTGGGACAGGTAAAGAATCACCAGCTGAAGTGTTTCCAAACAACCAAGAAAAAAAGAGGAAGCCAACTCCAGCCAGGAGGACATGTTTCCAGGATGTTTCTGGGTTCTTCCATTTTGCAATTGCAGGAACAACTCCAGATTCTCCAAACGTTTGTTCATACCAGTAAAGATAGATGAGAATGAGTCCACTAAGACCACTCATTCCTCTCGAAAATGAAGCATCAAGCCAAGGGCCAGCGGGTAGAAAGTCGAAGAATGAGAACGAAAGAAACAAACAACCAGCCGCTAAAAGCAGATGCTTTCGTTCCACTGCCATGAACCTTCGACGAAGAACACGCTTGATAGCCTGTCGCTTTCAAGCCTGTACATGGCCAGAGTTCTGGATGCTGTCATCGTGGCTGCAGGAATGGGTACACGAATGTTGCCAGTCAGCGGCTATGTAGCAAAGGAAATGCTCCCACTCGTCGATGTCCCAGTCATGCACCACCTCATCCTTGAGGCACGTGCAGCAGGCTGTAATCGAATCCATATCATTACTTCACCATCGAAAGACTTCTCTTCTCTTCTTGAAAATATTAACGCGAAGTTTCCTTCCTTTTCAAACGATCATTCCCTGCTTAATCCAATAGGTGATGCAGAATATTTTGTTCATTATCAACATGAACAACTTGGACTTGCTCACGCGATATCTATGGCTTCATCATCCATTTCAGGACCATTCCTTGTTCTTCTTGGCGATAATATCTTGACTTCGAATCATGCTTCGCTCTCGTCCTTTGAGCCATCCACAGTATCCAAAGAGTTGGTTTCGCTTTATGAAGAAACTAAATGTGCATGTGGTTCTGTTTACGATGTAGGGTATGAAGCAGTAAATCAGTATGGAATTGTTTCACTCGATGGGGATCAAGTTCAGTCCATTGTCGAAAAACCAAACAAAGAAGACGCACCCTCGACTCTTGCATTTTGTGGACGTTACATCTTTACCGAGGATTTCTCGACCTTACTCAACCAGTACTCAGTTGGAGAACATGGTGAACTGCAATCGATTGCAATTCTAGAACATTGGATGAATGAAGGGAACCTTCGAGCCCATGTCTTAGATTCAACAGTTTCTTGGTATGATTCAGGAATGCCATTTGTGTGGCTAACATCTCAAATTGACCACGCATTACGCCGTCCTGAGTATGGTGAAGAGTTGACTGCTTGGTTGAGGCAACGACTTCCTCAATCTTGACCAGGTTTCCAGAACGTAAGTGGTTCTGGACGTTCTCGTCGCATGGCTCGTT
>JABGWN010000066.1 GCA_018645535.1 Methanobacteriota archaeon | reverse complement strand
AACCAATGTGGTGGCTTTCTGCCATGAACGGTAATCGAAATAATCTCACAGGTCGCATACTTGCATACGAGGCGCTGCATGGTGCTGGTGGGGCTGTAGTCCAACTTGACCCCACTTCAACTGGCATGGGCGACAAGGAATACGATGAGGACGATGTTGAATATTACAAAGGGGAGCGAAATGTTCTCTCAGCAGATGAAGATGCAACAGTCTCTGAGGAATCGATTACACCCTCAACAGGTCCTGCATTATGGGAGCCTCCAGAAGGTAAAGGTGCAGTAAATAGTAAAGCAGCGCCCAAACCAGTCGGCATGTATCCACATGCTCGTCAAGTAGGAGATTTACTCTATCTCTCGGGTGTCGGACCTCGTCAACCAGGAACGAATGCTATTCCTGGCGGGCCCATTCGTGATGGCGAGGGAAATCCAGTAGAATATGATATCAAAGCTCAAACTCGAGCTGTCGTCGAAAATATTGCTCGAATTCTTGAGGAAGCGGGCTCTTCAATGGATAAAATTGTGGATGTAACTTCCTTTTTAGTGGACATGGATAGGGATTTTGCTGGTTACAATGAAGTTTGGGCTGAAACTCTAGGCCATTACGGTCCAACAAGAACGACGTTAGCAATCCGTGCCTTACCAACTCCAATCGCTGTTGAGATGAAAGTCATCGCCAAGATATAGTTTCTGGAATCCGGTAATTTGTATCGACAATTAATGCAAGTGCATATATCCTAAGTGCTCTTAGTCATGATATACGGCAATATACTGTCGGAATTCGGGAGATGGAAAGCGTGGCAACAACTCGTCCCAACTCTGCATCCATCGGCGCTCACGTCGATTCGTTGCTCGAAAAAGTCCCCGACCGAATCAAAAATACACTGGCCAGAACAATTGGTCTATCTGGTGTCGTAATCATCTCCCTGTCAGCAATGCTTCCTGGTATTTTCATCACCCCTACTTTTGCGGCAGAAATCATGGGTCCGGGTATATGGCTTGCCTTCCTGCTTGCAGCATCAGTGGTTTTACCTGCTGCGATTTCAAAATCCGAACTGGCTTCAGGCATGCCTTCAAGTGGAGGCTCATACGTGTACATGGAACGAACATATGGGCCACTTATCGGTACCATTAGTGGTCTTGGTCTCTGGACGTCTTTTCTATTAAAATCAGCTTTTGCGCTGATTGGATTCTCTGCATATTTTGTTGTTGTAACGACATACTTTGACATCGAAATGGACATACTCATTTTGTCGATGAGTGCCTTAGTCTTGATTACAATTGTAAACATACTCGGCGTAAAAAAAGTCAAGGCCATTCAAACGCCAGTCGTCATTACAACTGTAGCACTTCTGTTGTTCATATGCGCAGGGGCGTTCTTTGTTGACGATTTTGATGCAAGTCGCCCTATCGATGGAGCGCTCAATGCATCGGTTTGGTCGCTTGCGGAGGCTGCTGCATTTGTTTTCGTTGCTTATGCTGGCGTTACGAAAGTTGCAGCAATTGGAGGGGAGGTTAAAGATCCAGAAAAGAATTTACCAGCCGGAATCTTGCTTTCCCTTTTGATTGCAACAGTCTTGTATTCTGCAATAGCCTTCCTCATGATGGCAGCAATTCCTGGGGAATGGTGGCTCGACTCGAGCGGAGAGGTCGTTGAGAATCCAATCTTCATATTCGCAGAAGAAGTTGCTGGGACGAAGTTTGGTATTTTTGCAGCAATTGTATCGGTTCTTACAATGATTTCAATGGCCCTTGCCGGAATACTAGCATCATCACGCTTCCTCTTTGCAATGTCCCGTGATAATCTACTGCCTCAAGCCCTCGAAGAAGTCAATGTGAGATTCGAAACACCTCATTTCCCAATTCTCATCACAGGAGTTGCAATGGGTCTTGCGATTTTGTTTGTGCCTCTGGCAGACGTAGTAAAGGTCGCATCAGGATTTAAAATCATGATTTTCATTATGATCAACACCTGTGTTGTCATCTTGCGTCAAACCAGTACAGAACATGATTGGAATCCTAGTTACAAAGGTCCGTTGTATCCATACATGCAAATGTGGGGTGTTGTCGCAGGAGCGTTCCTTCTAACATTCATTGGACAGAAAGCCTTCATTGGAGGCGGTGTGGCAATTCTTGTGGGTTCTTTGACGTACTATCTGTATGGGATAAAGCACGCATCAGTTTCTGACACTCCTCTCAGCACGTTCAAGAATCAATTCAAATTTGCTACCAAATCAGAACACGAAAAGAGACTTTCCGTATTCCATGCAGCAGATTTTGGAGGTAAGAATCATTTGACATGTCGTGAATTCCAAAATGCACTCGCTGCACTTGGATTCAACTATACTTCTGACGAATCAAGAACGATTTTCCACAATGCAGACGCTGATGAAAATGGATTCATTGATATCGATGAATTCTTCAACATGTTCGAAGTAGTCGAAGACGAATAAACAATCGTTCTCTCTTATTGAAAGGGGTGATGATCAGCCACGTTCGTAAGAATCCGCTGCCTTTTTTCCAGCATCAATGAACAAAGAAGGGATGAACCCATGAATGATCAGTTCCAGTGTGCTTAATCCATATCGAAACGAGAGCGAGAAAGCCCTTTTCATATGAGAAAGGTAGGTCATATTGACATCTTGTAAGTGTCCCATAACTCTCTCCATCAGTATTCGTGTATTGATGTTATCCATCAAAACGGCCATTACGGAACTTGTGATGATTTTGGTCAACAGACGCATCAGATACTTCTCAAGCGGCCGCCATCGACTGGAAGAGAAACTCCTCGTATTGCTCCAGCAGCAGGACTTGAAAGGAAAGCGATGACAGACGCCGTTTCAAGCGGATTGATCAACCTTTCAATAGGTACTTGGCTCATCCAACCTTCGTGGATAGAGTCAAGTGATTTTCCAGTTCTGTCATGGATTGATTGTGCTAAACTTCCAAGTCGCTCAGTATCAGTGAAACCTGGTAAAACATTGTTGATTGTGATGCAAGGAGCAAGTTCTCTTGATAGTGATTTTGCCCATGAAGCCATTGCTCCTCGAAGTGTATTGGATACCCCAAGGTTAGGAATAGGTTCTCTTACGCTCGTCGATACAATTTGGATGATTCGTCCGTATCCTTCTGCTTCCATGGTGGGTGCAAGAAGTTGAACAAGTGTATGGGCAGCATGCAAGTGTCTGCCGAAAGGTTGGGTGAGTTCCTCGACTGTGCTGTTTAGCAGAGGTCCTCCTGGAGGGCCAGCAGCATTGTTAACAAGAATATGAATTGGATTTCCTTCGAGTATTGCATTAATTTTACTCGAGATTCCATTTGTATCTTCTAAGTCCATTACAAGTGATTGATGGTTTCCGCCACCGAGGGTTTGAAGTTCTTCAACAAGGTGATTGAGTTGATCTTGATTACGTGCAGACGCAATGACGTTTGCGCCTGCAGCAGCCATAATTCGTGCAGTTGATGCACCAATCCCTCGACTTGCCCCACAAATTAAGGCTGTCTTCCCAGAAAGAGCGTTTGAGGCGAGCACAGCATCAGCACCGAGGAGGTCCATGACTCGCCGAGGGTATTGCTGGTCTTAGTGGTTCTTGAATTACAACCAGTCGAGGATTGTATCTTGCTGTACGAGCCAATCATCACTTGCAGCATCGATTATGCTGTAGTGATCGCCTGGAAGCCATACCTTTTGCACGTGAGACCCTTTTGCTTCCATGATTCGTGCATAGGTCTCGCTTTGCTCAAGTGGAACATCCTCATCCCTCTCTCCATGAAGAAGAAGAACTGGTGATTTCGGAGGTAAATCGACGGGATTGAGCCTTCGCCAAAGGTCTTCATTGCTGTATGGTTCACAACCAATCCAGCGACGGATGGCATCACCATCATCGCTGAGTTTCGAGTCATCTGCACCAAACAGATCAGTAATCGGTGCTTGAGCAATAGCAAGCCATGGCTTTCGTTCGGCTTTACTGGCCATTAGCAACGCAAGGTGTCCTCCCGCAGAATGGCCCATGACCATGCTGCGTGTGATATCGATTCCTGGTAAGAGTGCGAGTTGACCCCACGCACGAAGAACATCGGAAATGGTGTCCATCCATACGCCTTCGTCTCCATTTTCCCATCGTTTAAATTCGATGTTCCAAGCAGCGACTCCAGCATCACTGAGAGCGTTAGCAATCGGTTGCATTAATTCTAGAGTGTATTCTTTCTTCCAAAATCCACCATGAATAAGCATGATGCACGGAACGCCGTGATCGTTTTGGAACGGTGATGGTTCATCGGGCATATGCAAATCTGCAAATTGCCACGCTTCTGCACCCCATTGCATTCGGTCAACAGGCATCTTGGTCAACTCAGGGTGTGACTCGATGTCTGTCACGAGGGAACAAGACTGTTTCTCGAACGTTT
>JABGWN010000009.1 GCA_018645535.1 Methanobacteriota archaeon | reverse complement strand
GGTTGGGTCACCATCGCCATCACTATCAAAACTCAAATCGTTATCGTTGGTGTCCTTGATAAGTGCCTCAAATGAACCACTTGAGTTCTCGATAATCTGGTCAATCGTATTCTGATCTGGAATAGCATACCTGCCTCCTCCTGCTAAATTATCACAATCGATGTCGATTGGAAGTCGAGTATTTACACCGTGAGTACACATGGATTCGTTGAATCGTCCATCTGCGGAATTAATTTCTTTCATAATTTGAGCTGGTGAAATAATCCATAGAACGCCATCTAATGCTCCATAATCCTCTTTATCAGGGTCCATGCCTCTTCCAGTAAATGATCCAGCACCTACGTTGTCATCATCTCCTTCAATCCAACTTATCTCTTTGAGGATTTTTTCATCAGTGATGTTGTCACCTAAACCTCCTCCAAGTCGAGCATTGTCGGTCTGAATGTAAATCACAGCAATATCAGTTGACCATTCTTCTCTGACTTCGAGAAGGAGGTCTGTTGATTCTGCTCCATCAGGTAGAAAGATCTCAACATCATCTTCAATTTGGTCTTGAAAATTCATACCTCGTTGTCCAAGGAATGCAGCGATGATGATGAGGAGCATGACAAAGATTGCAGGAGATGCTAGAACTGAACGGTACAGTTGTTCCGTACGCTTACTTGCGTATCCATTGATGCTTTCTTTCCACGAATCCATCTTCTCTCGAACAGGTTCCGTCGCCTGACGGAAACTCTCAATCATCTCTGAGAGTTGACCTGCCATGATGTAACCAGACGCGCTTGATTGATGAACAATCCGACGATTTGTATTCAGTCTAGACCAAATTCACGAACTAGGAGAATCCTCAAAAATCCACGAACAGTTTGCAAAATGAATCCTGTTGTTATCAAGGCTAATCCAAGTACTCCAACCCATATTGCGGTAAGTCCATCGCCAAGAACTGAATCAAGTTGGGTTGTGACGCCTTGTGCTGTTTGCATCCCCATGGCTGCACCAGTGGCAAGGAGACCAAGTCCTGGAATTCCAAGTGTGAGAAGAGGCTTCTTTTGAGATAATGAGAGCAGGGCCCATGTCAAAACTGTGAATCCGTGAGAAACTGCAGTAAAGTTTGATCCTTTAGGGACATCGTATCGGATGATGGTCGGCACTTCTTGAATGATAAGTTGCTTTTCTTTAGCATCTTCGAGCATTTCCAGCGACAATTCCATTCCATCTGCATCAAACCGTAGTCGATCGATTGCAGTTCTTGAGAAGGCTCGGAAACCAGATTGGGTGTCTTTAATCCCCAAATCACTGGTTAGATTGCTTGCAGCAGTTATGACTTTGATTCCCAGACGTCGATATGCAGGCATTGAATTTCCTTCACCGCCTTCGACGAATCTCGATCCTATCGTGAAGTCAGCCTCTCCATCAAGAATTGGTTGAATCAATTTTGGAATGTCTGAAGTATCGTGTTGGCCATCTGAATCGAGGACAACAAGGACATCTGCATCCCGTGTATTTGTTGTCTGGAAGAGCGTTTTCAGGGCAGATCCGTATCCTTGGTTGCTTCGATGGCGAATGACAGTTGCTCCACAGGCTTCAGCAATACGGGCACTAGAATCAGAAGATCCATCATCGATACAGATGACTTCATCCACGTGTCTAAGAGCCATGGTTACGACAGTACCAATGGTCTCTTCCTCGTTGTACATCGGCATGCCCGCAATGATGCGAGAGGCCGAGTCATTCTTGCCCATTAACAAGTCCTCGCCAATACAGTATATATAGTCATAATCGTGTTTTTAGGTTTTTTTGAAGGAAAAGGGTGATGCAGAGCCTGAACTCTGCATCATCCGGCTTCATGTCCATCAATGAACATGATTACTACAAGCGTTTTTCACTCTAATCGAGGAGTTGAGAAACGGTAGTTACTGCTCGTTCTCCAGCAATCACTCTCTGCAGAGCTGCCATGGACAAAACGAGGGGGACATAGGATTCCCCGTCACTTGTCTCATAGGTTTCACAATCTGCGAACGTTGCAGTATTGATGGATAATTTGATCGCTCCACCTGCATTACTGCGGCGGGCATATC
>JABGWN010000008.1 GCA_018645535.1 Methanobacteriota archaeon | reverse complement strand
GTTGCAAATCCTTCCTCATCTCCTTTTTGGTAATCTGCATGACCATAACGTGCTTGGGAAAATGGAACCTTTTCTTTGTCAGGAAGGAGATCTTTCCAAACGTAATCACCAATGATTCCGACATAATTATCCGGTTCTCCGTCACCATTTCCATCATGAGTTGAAGCAAGATTGAATCCATCAATACTTCCTGGATGCTGAGGATGGAAATTTTGTAACGCTTCGTTTGGCCTCGCAGGAACGCCTGTAGCCATTTCCTTAACGCACATTGCTGTCATCGTCAATGGATTGGTTCGAACTTCAAGGTAAGCTCCATCTTGGACACGCCGATTCAAATTAGGCATGAGTTCCGGGTCACTCATCATATCTTTACGGCCACCATCAAAGATGAGGAACAGGAAACCTTCGGTCAAAGGCTCGTCTGGATAAGGCGAGGGTTCAACTCCTTCCATCGGAACAGGTGTATCTGAAACGATGTATGACCCAGTATACAAGAGAGAAGGTAAGCATAAAACAAGAACGAGTCCAATTGAAAGTGGAATCATTTTTTTCATAATTTAGCCTCAATGCTGACGTATCGAACTACCAGATTATTCAAGATGGTGAAGGGTGAGCATATTATGATTGCACCTTCGGATTCTAAGTTTTGCACGCTTTCAGGGAGAACCTCAAACACCAAGACCCTCTGGGATTTCTATGGCTCACCAGATTCAAGGCTCTGAAAACATATTGCATACGCTCTTGGGAGAGCATAGTATCGAGCTCGTTTTAGTCGATCGTGAAAGAGATACAAAACGCTTGAGAGAAGTTTGCCTTGAGCAAGAAATTCAACTCGAAGAAGGGTCGACCAATGATTTGTGGAGAATGTCGGCAGTAGGTACAACTGACGCACTTGCCCTTATCGGAAGAGAACCAAAAGGAGAACTCGAGGAAATCTTTGCAAGAGGCGGATCAATCTGGCTTCTTGATGGAGTTCAATATCCAACAAACCTCGGATTCGGAATTCGAACAGTGGAAGTAAGTGGTGCAGATGCAGTTGTTCTGAACATCTCCAGAACACACGAAGACCGACGTACAATTCGCCGTTCAAGTATGAGAGCAGACCGGTTCATTCCAGTCGTCTACAGCGATACTGAAACCATCATAGCAACTGCAAAAGCCGCAGATTTCAGAATCATTGCTGCTGAAGATGTTGGGACTATAGGACCTTGGGACGCTGATTTGACAGGAAATGTTTTGCTCGTTGTTGGTGCAGAACGTGAAGGTGTTTCTCAAGAAGTTCTCGACGCTTGTGATGAAGTGGTTCGACTTCCAATGGATGGATTTGTTCCTTCCTACAATCTTCAAGTTGCTGTGAGCGTTCTTGCTGTTGAAGCATTACGTCAACGAAATGCAAAGAAATAACCGATTCAGATTAAGTTTTAGTACCCCCTAAACAAGGATTCTCTATGCCACAACTTACAGTTGGCGACAACGCTCCGCAATTTACACTACCAGCAATCGATGGAACCACATTTGACATGTCAGCGATGAAAGGAAAGCGAGTTATTCTTACGTTCTTCAGATTCTCTTCTTGTCCGTTTTGTAACATTCGAATCCATAATATCGTCAAGCGCTGGGATGAATTTGGTGATGATACAGTCATGGTTGGTGTTTTTGACGCTAAGATCGGTGAATTAACAAAGCGTATGAAAAAGCACAACCCTCCGTTTACTGTTGTTGCAGATGAGACATACGAACAATATCTGCAAAACGATGTCAAGAAGTCGTTGCTTCGTGTACTTTGGGCTCCAATGCGTGCTCCTCTTACAATGCTAAAGGCACTGCTCAAAGGTTACGTGCCAATGACTCTTTCAATATCGAAACTCTCAACCATTCCTGTCGATATTCTCATTGATGAAAACGGAAAGGTTGCCAATGCACATTATTGCAAAGACACGGTCGACCATATCCCTATCGATCAACTCATTGCGTTCTCTAAAGGTCAGTGAAACTAATCAAAGGTTCGGCCCTGAAAAGACCCACAGAAAGCCGATTATACTGCATATTCTATTTGTTCACATAGGTTTGAGCACAGGCGCTTGTGAACAAAAAAACACTTCTCCGCAGGTTGTGCCTTTATGAGTAGTTCGGAAATTAAAGTCCTATGGATGAGAAGGAGAGATACGGCAAACCTCCCCTTAATTCCGCCAAGCTAAGAGTAATTGAAACGGCATACTATCGTTATCTTCAGCAAAAGGAGCATAGTAAGCCAAATCCACATATCATGACTTTCGCATTCGTAATCATGCTTTCAGGGGCCTTTCTCATTTACATCGAATTGGAACAGATGGAAGTATGTAGCCCTGAAGATGAAGGAGACTTTGATTCATGCGAATGGGAAAAGGCTGTCTTAAAATTGAAATGGGGGGGAATCCTTGCAGTCATAGTTTCGTTAATATTCATTGGATGGCGTTATTTAGATAAAAATTACAAGAATTCTATGGCTCCTAAATTAGAAATCTTAGCAGAAATATCTCAAATGCCACCCACCAAATATGATCAGTTACAATACATAAGAGAAATGCTTGTATTGGAACATGTGGAATCAATGCTTAATCATGATTAAATTCAATGTTTACAAGGGACCCTTTGATTCTCATACGAGCGGAGGGGAGCCAGGGGTTCAGTGGTGGAAGGCGTAGCCTATGAAAGAAATTCTACTCTCGTTGTTTTTTTTTCTGAAATCTGTTCTTTTCGAGATGTTGCTTACAATATAATTTATCAGGTAATTGGCCTCTGGAACAATACCCTTCTCCATCCTTCTTTTTGGCTATGCACTTTCCAGATAGAGCATGTTCTGAGATTATCTCTTTTATTGCAAAAAAAGAGATTGCTAAGGTAAGAAAGATCCAGAGTATGATTGTCAGTATTATGTTTATATCTCCATTTGTATCGTAAAGAATGTTATCAATTCCTTCTTCTGGCGTATGGTCAGGGTATTCAGGGTCTACATTTTCGTTGTTATCAGACCCCGAAACACTGTAAGTCTCGCCACGACTGAGGGCCACAATTATAATGAGTGTGACAAATATCGTAGTTACTAGTATTCGTTTCAAAATTTCTCTCTTATTTGCTAACTTTATTTTCTCTGTAATTCTAATCTTACCACTTCCTATTAATCGTAGACATCGTTGGTTTTGAATTTATTTACAGATTAAGAGTTTTATCAATATAATCAGTGGATTTCTGATTAAACCCAATGCTAAGTTCTGAATGAACTTATCGGCTACACCCGGGCCCTTTCAATGCCTACGCATCAATATGGCCCTTAGAGAACCCATCTATTCACTAAATCTGTTCTCAGGGGTGTTTTGCATGAACCCTTTAGTCCATCCACAGAGACTTAATTTGAGGTTGGCGTCGGTGGAACCTTG
>JABGWN010000065.1 GCA_018645535.1 Methanobacteriota archaeon | reverse complement strand
GGAATTGGAGCCTCTGCAAAGTCAACCAACCATGCCATGCCCAGAAGAACAAGAAGTGGAATCGAATAGGATACAGTCATCTTCTTGAGAGCTCCTGACCTGCGTAGATCGACAAACTCCTTTGCGACCAGCAAACGAACATCACTCTTTCCAAGGAACTTCAAACGAGCGTATGTAGGCTCAAACATATCTTCGTGTTCAATGACCTTGGCTTCAAAGTCATCAAGAATGAGAACTGAAGAAACAAGACCGACCATTGCGCATCCAAACAAAGATGCTATGACCATCCAGACTGCTTGTTCTCGTTGTATTGCTAGACCCCATAATCCGAAATCAATATCGAACAATCCGATTCCGGCCATGATACCTATCGCAACAACAAGAATAGGTCCGACGATTGTGTACGGCCTTCCCCTCATCCACAAGGAAGAAGCAAGGAAAGAGATAGCCAAACCTTGTGCAATGGTCGTAAACATTGCAATCCACGTCCATGGAAGAGAAGACCACTGAAGCGGAGTGGAGACACTGTTATCGAATTGTCCAAGAAGGATTCCAATTGCCATTCCGAGAATTATCGGTGTAAGAATCAACATGGCATAGTACATCAATTCCTTAGCAAAGAACGCGTAGTGAGCCATTGAATTTGGCAAGGGTTGGATTGCTGGTGCAGCGATAAGGTGATTTTTATTTCCATCTCGTTGAGATATCGCTTCCCGTCCCCTAAATGCAAATGTACCCATGCCAAGGCTGAACATCAGCAATGGCAGGTGCAAAGCGAATCGGAGTTGATCCCAAGTGAAGGATTTCTCATCCATCTCTGACGATTGTGCTGCAGAGTCTCCAACAAGGAATTGAAGACCAATTGTTGTGATGGTCGTTACTAACGCCAAAAGAAGTGGAAACAAAACGACTTGACGCTTCTTTGCAAAATCTATGTTCTCTCTCCATTCCTCTCTGAACATGTATCGAAAGGTTGTTGAAAATGCTGCGAACCCACGTTGTGGTTCGAGTAAAACAACATCCGCAGAAGTTGTTCCGAGAGGCTCTTTGATTGTCTCAGAGGTTCGAGCAACCACTTCATCCCAATCTTGTGAGACGATCGTGGTTGTCGACATGGTCATTCCTCCTCGTTAGAGACTCCTTCCTCGTTATTCCGTTCGGCTTCTTCAATTGAATGGCCAACCAGACGAATAAAGACATCTTCGAGTGTTTCGCTTTCGTTTTCTTTCAAACCAGTAACAGTACCGGCAGCCAGAACCTTTCCGTTGTTGATAATAGCCATACGATTGCACATACGCTCTGCCATTTCAAGGACGTGAGAACAAAGGAAGATTGTGCCTCCATCCTTGACATGGTCCAAAAGCCATTCCCTGCACTTTCGTTGGTAGATTGGATCAAGATTAGCGAATGGCTCATCGAGGAACAACAATTTTGGCTTGTGGATAAAGGCAGAAGCAAGCATCACTTTCTGACGTTGTCCCTTCGAAAGATCCTTGCACATCGTGTCTCGCTTTTCTTGCAGTCCAAACCAATCAAGCCAATGTTCAACGTTTTGTTCAAGATTATCAAGGCCTCTAAGGCGAGCAACAAACTGAAGGAATTCGGCTGGTGTCAAAAAGGATGGTGGAGATTCTGATTCAGGAACAATTCCAATATTGGCTTTCAGTTTCTGTGGTGAATCTTCTGCATCGATTCCAAGAATTTCGATTTGACCAATCGAAGGACGGAGTTGCCCAGTTAGGAGTTTGATGAAGGTAGATTTCCCAGCTCCATTAGGACCGAAAACTCCGAAGAATTCTCCTGAATGTACTTCAACATTCAATGGATGAAGAGCAACGAAATCGCCGTATCTCTTGCCCATATCGACTGCACGAACAAGTGGTTTGCGTTCTTCGCCCATGCTCGGTGGAGCCACCCTATGGTTTTCATTGCTTGCTTGGAGCGGGTAAGGGAAGCATCGGTGAACTCTTGAACCTCCATGCAATCCAACCATCATGACGCCTCCTCAAACCGAAGTTCTCTCCATCGAAACCATACCTGTTGAATCCTGTGAGGACGGAACAGTTGTGGCTTTGGTCACAATCAACCGGCCAAACAAATTGAACGCTTTGAATTCTGACGTAACTAGTTCAATCAAGAACATGGTTGCTTGGGTCGAACAAACTGATCTCGTACGTTGTGTAGTTGTTACTGGGGCTCAACCACTTCCGCCTCCTGAAGGGAAGCGAGCGAAACCAAATGCATTCGTTGCTGGTGCAGATATCACCGAATTCCTTGGAAGAGGAAGCGATGAAATCACAACCATGTTCACTGATAACGCGATCGAGGCGTTGTGGAATATGAGCAAACCTTCCATTGCAATGGTCGATGGATTCGCTCTTGGCGGAGGATTGGAAGTTGCTTGCTCTTGTGATATCCGTATTGCAAGCACTCGCTCAAAGTTCGGAACCCCTGAAATCAATCTCGGACTCATTCCCGGATACGGTGGTACACAGCGTCTCGTTTCTTTACTTGGTTACGGTAAAGCACTGGAATTGATCATGACAGGAGAGATGATTGGAGCTGATGAAGCTCAAAGAATCGGTTTAGTCAATCATGTTACAGAACCTGAAGAATTGAATCAACGAGTGATGGCTATGGCTTGCTTGATTGCGACAAAGTCGAGCAGTACACTACGAGTTGCTAAGGAAACTCTGCGTTCCGCTTTGGATGAAGGATTGACACAAGGTGTTGCTACAGAAGCGAAAGCATTTGCAAATCTATTCGATACAGAAGATAAGGAAATTGGTGTTAAGGCATTCCTTAATCGGGAAACTGCTGAATGGAAACACCGATGATTAGAACCCAACTAACATTTGCCAAGCAATTGCAAAGACGGCTACGTCCGCGATAGCATGAGCCACCCAAGCAACCCATACACTTCGGTATTCAACGTAAAGCCAAGAAAAGATGACGCCTCCAGTGAAGACGCCAATTGATGCTAAGAAATTCCCTAATGGGTCGATGAAGAACGATAATGCAATGGTATGATGAAGTGTGAAAACACCTGCTGAAAGAAAAATAGGCAACCATTTTCCGGAAACAAGTTGTTCTATTTTCGAGGTAATGAACCATCTGAACACATACTCTTCCAATACTGAGTTGATGAAGACCCAGAATACAATTGCCAGCATAAGCTTCCACGGCGTCGTCAATCCAAATGGTTCGAGAATTTCTTTGAGGTCATCCTCGCTAAGCAACGAGTCTCCTATGAAGAAATACGCAAGCATGATCACAACTGCCATTGCAAGACCTAACCCTGTTGAGACCGCCCAACCTCCATTCAAAGCAAGTGAACGGGAAAAGGCGTTTTTCTCGATACGTAAATGCCAAAATGCAGGCAAGCCAAAAATCCACACTTTGGTAAAGACAAACACAACAATAGCCAATGCACCTGCTTTAAACGCAAATCCTGTTAGAACCGATACTGTAGGTGCAATCCCAACAAGGACCAATCCAAGTAACGCAAGATATTTCTGGGAACTGAAATCATTGGATTGAGTATGCATGAGGCAAACTCCTTCATTCATTCATTTCTTCTTTCAAGGCTGCAAGAGCACCTGAAGGCCCTGGTAACGGGAGTGGTAACGGGTTACCATCTGAATCCATCAATGGAGGAAGATCCATTGGGTCTTTTTC
>JABGWN010000064.1 GCA_018645535.1 Methanobacteriota archaeon | reverse complement strand
GTAGACGCCGCCATCAGCCTTCATCTGTACAATGACAGTAGACCATGACAAGTCGTCTCCAGCGTCAAGTGACACGTAGACGATTGCTTCTCCAGTTGCTGTGGAGAGGGTTGTTCCTGCGCTGTTGACTTCAAAGTCATAACCATCTAATCCAGGTTCCACGGAAGTCAGTTGCCCCAGATTGATCTCAGATAAGACTTGACAATCATTAGCAATATGAACCAACATCGAACTTACACCGTTTGCCGTGGATGCAGTCGCCGCAATTGTTGTAACGAACCTATCATTTGATAAATTTGAGAAGGAAGACATAGGTAGGTAGAAACTGGTTGTGCCTTTTGAAACATTATTAAATGCATCAAGACTTCCATCTAAATCAACATCAAAACCAACGCTAACGACCGAAGATGTAGAGTAGGCTGCATGATAAAGCGATACATTGACTCCTAGAATGGTTACTAAATTGGAGCCATTGGATAGGTTCGTTGTTTGAGTGTTGAGCTCCAAATTTTCACAATCATTCACAACATCAAACAGTATGCTGTCTGTTGATGAATTTGTTGACGATTCGGATGATGAATCATCTAAACAACCGGCTAAAGAAACTGAAAGTAATACGGAAATTACAAAAAATGCTTTTTTTGTCATAAAACTCCTACAACCATTGAGTATTTTATTCGTTCCCCAAATTGAAATCTCTTTACACAAAGCCCATGTGAGAGAGGTATGGACGGAAAGGATTCTCTCAAACAGACAATGGATATTGTTGATGCATTTACCTCGGAGAGAGATTGGGATCAATTTCACACAGTCAAGAATTTAATTTCCTCTATTTCGATTGAAGCTGCTGAATTGTCTGAAACGGTTCAATGGTCAAATCCATCTAAGGAAGAGGTACTTGCTGATTCTAAATTAGTTGAATTAATGAGTCATGAGCTTGCAGATGTGATGGTCTATTGCCTGCGATTGTGTTCAATATTGAATCAAGATCCGATTCAAATCATGCATGAGAAGATTAAACTCAATGCTGAAAAATACCCTATTGAAAAGGTCAAAGGCAGTTCCAAGAAGTATTCTGATTATGATTAGTCAGACTCGGAAAGAATCTGTAGGATCTCTTCTACGGGTTGGTCGAGGAATCAACTTCCACAGGAGAAGCAATCATCAGGAGTATCGAGACTGCAAGCAATCGCTTCCATAGTACTGATTTCTTCAGCACGTCCTGCAAGTCCATTGACAACTGGATCATCCTTAATCTTGCTTTCAACTGTGAATTGAATTGCATCAGCAGCAGCCTTTGTTCGCAGATAATACATACCCGTCTTGAGTCCTGCTTTCCATCCGTAGAAGTGCATTGAACTGACCTTTGCAGCGTTAGCATCGACCATGTGAATGTTCAGAGATTGGCTCTGATCGATATATGCTCCACGGTCTGCAGCCATGTCCAAAACATGCTTTTGCTTGATTTCCCAAGTGGTCTTGTAAAGCTCTTTGATCGAATCTGGAATTGCAGAGATGTTCTGAACTGAACCCTTGTGTCGTAGGATTTCATCTTTCAATTCCATGTTCCATAGGTCTGAAGCAATCAGATCGTTGACCAAATGCTTGTTGAGGACAATGAATTCTCCAGAGAGTGTTCGGCGGACGTAGAGGTTGGATGTGAATGCTTCAAAGCATTCATTGTTTCCAAGAATCTGCGATGTCGAAGCAGTTGGCATAGGTGCAAGAAGCAAAGAGTTTCTCATTCCCTTCTCTACGATTTCTGCCTTGAGCGTATCCCAGTCCCAGCGTCCTGAGTGATCGTTCATACCCCACAGGTCGAATTGAAGCAATCCTTGAGAAGCTGGTGAACCCTCGAATGTTGAGTAAGAACCTTCTGCGATTGCAGCATCCTTGGATGCAGAGCAAGCAGCATAGTAGATCGTCTCAAAGATTTCTTTGTTCAATGCGCGAGCTTGAGGACTTTCAAACGCGAGTCCAAGCATAGCGAAGGTATCTGCTAGTCCTTGGACACCAAGACCGATAGGTCGATGGCGCATGTTTGAATTACGGGCTTCGATAACTGGATAGAAATTGACATCGATAACTCTGTTGAGGTTACCAGTTGCATGGTATGTGACATCGTGCAGAAGTTGGTGGTTGAAGGAACCGTTCTCGACAAACTTTGGCAAAGCAATGGATGCGAGGTTGCATACTGCTACTTCATCAGCAGACGTGTATTCCATAATTTCCGTACAAAGGTTGGAGGAACGAATTGTCCCCAGGTTCTTCTGATTTGACTTCATATTTGCAGCATCTTTGTAGAGCATATATGGTGTACCAGTTTCAATTTGAGATTCCACAACTTTGTCCCATACTTCTCGTGCAGGAACTGTCTTTCGAGCAAGGCCTTGTTCCTCGTATGAGTGATAGAGAGCATTGAATTCTTCACCATAGACGTCTTGAAGACCAGGGCATTCATTTGGACAGAAGAACGACCATTCTGCGTTTGCTTCAACGCGTTCCATGAAGAGGTCAGGAGTCCATAGGGCATAGAACAAATCTCTTGCTCGCATTTCTTCCTTACCGTGGTTCTTGCGAAGGTCAAGGAATTCGATCAAATCAGGATGCCAAGGTTCGAGGTAAATTGCAATTGAACCCTTGCGCTTGCCGCCACCTTGGTCGACGTAACGTGCTGTATCGTTGAAGACTCGAAGCATTGGAACGATACCATTTGATTGGCCATTTGTTCCCTTGATGTAAGAGCCCTTAGCCCGAACGTGATGGATGGACAATCCAATTCCACCAGCGGACTTTGAAATCAAAGCACATTGCTTGAGTGTATCGTAGATTCCGTGAAGTGAATCATCTTGCATTGTTAGGAGGAAACAAGACGACATCTGAGGTGTCGGCGTTCCGGAATTGAACAGTGTAGGTGTTGCATGGGTGAAGTACCCATTCGACATGAGGTCATAGGTTTCGAGAGCCTTAGCAATGTTGCCGTGGTGAATTCCAACAGATACTCTCAGGAGCATGTGTTGTGGTCGTTCTGCGATTTCACCGTTCAGCTTGAGCAGGTATGAGCGCTCAAGAGTCTTGAATCCGAAATAGTCGTAGTTGTAATCACGTGTATAATCGATGTGATTGTTCAGTACTTCGGCATTTGCCATGATGATTTCATAGACTTCCTCTGAAATCAATGGAGCATGCTTCTTACTCTCAGGATCGATGTATTCACGCAAATCAGTAATGACATCCGTAAAGGTCTCTTTGGTTGAGCGATGAAGGTCATCGACACAAATTCGAGCTGCAAGTTTACTGTAATCAGGATGATGGGAAACCAGAGAGGCAGCGGTTTCAGCAGCAAGTTGATCAAGTTCACGAGTCGTTACGCCATCATACAATCCTTCGATTGTTAGTTTGGTAAGATGTGCAGGGTCAATCCAATTAGGATCAAGTCCATCGGATAAGTTCCTCAACTTATCTAAAATCGCATCGAATCGTACATCTTCTCTCTCACCTTTTCGGTTTACTACTTGCATTGTCATTTCTCGTCCTCTCCTGTATTTACTGTGCGTGCGTATCTTCCTTTGTTCGCGCTCGGTTCAAAAGTCTTCGTCCATAGAAAACCGCTGTTGGACACTTCCAAGGGATGCCCCGTCCAAGACACCAGATTTCTGGTACTCTCCGACGCGCTTCTCGAAGAAATTGGTTTTTCCTTGCATGGAAATCATTTCCATCCATGGGAATGGATTGCTTACATCATAGAGCTTAGATGCTCCAAGCGTGATAAGAAGTCTATCTGCAACGAACTGAATGTACTGCTTCATGAGATCTTCATTCATTCCAATCAAATTGACTGGAAGCGCACTTGTTACGAATTCAATTTCAATATCAACTGCTTCAGCAATGATTCTGTGAATCATGTTCTCTGGCGTAGGACGCTCGAGTTTACTGTGAAGCAAACATGCAAAGTCACAATGGAGGCCTTCATCTCGGCTAATAAGTTCATTTGAGAACGTCAATCCTGGCATAAGGCCACGCTTCTTGAGCCAGAAAATGGCGCAAAACGAACCTGAGAAGAAAATCCCTTCAACTGCAGCAAAAGCAACAAGTCGCTCTGCAAAAGATCCTTTCTTTCTTGAGAGCCAGCGGAGAGCCCAATCACCCTTACGCTTTACAGAAGGCACTGTTTCAAGTGCTTTGAATAAGTGACTTTTCTCATTTGTGTCCTTGATGTAAGTATCAATTAGGAGAGAGTACGTTTCGGCATGGATGTTCTCCATCATAATCTGGAAACCGTAGAAAGCACGTGCTTCAGCCCAACAAACTTCGTTTGCGAAGTTTATGACAAGGTTCTCGTTTACAATACCATCACTGGCTGCAAAGAAAGCAAGGACATGCTTGAGGAAATGTTG
>JABGWN010000063.1 GCA_018645535.1 Methanobacteriota archaeon | reverse complement strand
GTTCAGTGATACGAAGTCTCCTGACATTGAAGTAAGGTCCACACCAGGTACTGTGAGAGTTTCATTCTCCCACAAGTCGCCGTAGCCGTTTACTGCTGTGTCACATGGGTGCCCGAACCAGTATGCATTGTTGTTGAAGATGGTTTCTGAACAAGTTAACTCGTTGTAGATAGCGCCTTGTGGGTTTCCATCATCACTGTAGATGTATCCTTCAGAGCCGCCTTCAAAGGATTCCTTACAGATAACTGCAGGAGCGCTGCAAAGAACATCCGAAGGTGTTGCTGAAAAGACTGTGGCTTTGATGTCGTAGTCTACGAGAGTATTACCATAGTTGTTGGTCGTTACATCGATGTCAAAGATACCTTCTGCGTACAAGCCACCAGCATTGAAGTAATCGATTCCTTCAACAGTAGGGTCATAAAGATTGAATGGTTGAATGTACGTAACGATATCATCATTGACGATTTGCTCATCCCAAGCATGATTACTGAGTGTAGCTGAAATTCGATAAATTGTATCATTCATTAGGAAAGCAGAGATTGATGCTGTTTCTGTCTCCCCTGGTCCAAGATTTACCAGATTGAGGTTCGTTTGAAGGGACTGAGGGTTAGCACGGTAAGCGGTATTCTGCTTGTAAACAGTAATGTTATCGATCGCAAACCCATCTCTTCCAGACCACAATGATTCGTTGTCGTCAGCAATGGAGCCTTCAAATCCTGAGCGAAGGCGGAATCTGATATCGACTGTTTCTCCGGCCCATGGTGATAGGTCGAATTCGCCGACTCCTTCTTGGGTGAAATTACCCCATCCGTAGTATGTGCCGGAGGCAGCGGTACCGTAGTACAACAAATTCTCTGCCGCTCCACCCGCATTCAAGGTTCGGAGACGATCTAAATCATAACCTCCCCACATCGAAACTCCTGAAAGACACTGCCCTCCAACTTGTGCAGATGTTGGACAAGCAATCGTAGACCAGCCAGTTTTGCTTGAACCAACCTCAATCATTGCGATATCGTCCCACAGATCTCCAATAAGGAATTGATCAGGTTGACCGTCTCCGTCTGTATCTACGCCAGAACCAAGGGCTCCAAAGCCAAGATGGCGGAATAATTCAATGCTTAGGAATGCGCGGTCAGAACCAGTCAAATCGACATCTTCCAAGGTCAGAGCGTCATCCCAGTTACGACCGTATCCAGACCATTCATCACCGCTGCTGTTTGTCTTGTATTCGCCAGCCCACATGAAGTCGGTTGGATTTTGATAGTTTGCTGAGACGTTAGGATCGTTGTTTCCGTCGGTCGCCCCTCTTGATTGGTTTGATTCAACGTGCCACATTGAAGCTTGGTCGATGTATTCGTTGAAAACCCAGTTACATCCAGAGCCACAGCCAGTTGCATCAGCGGCTGTATCGAAGTCGTGAGCGAAAACTGTTGTGTTCGAGGAATTTGCTTCGTCAACAACCTTTAGTTCAACATCAAGTGTTGCAGATTGAGTTAATGTGTCCATTCCTGTGTTTGTTACAGTAACGTTGATGTCACGTGTCCCTTCTCCCACAACACCGAAGAAACGGTCTACAGGTGAGATTTCGATATCTGTTACGGCGATATCCTTGTTGTCCATTTCAACCACAGTAACATAATCGTATTGACCGTCCCAGCCAAGGTTGTCAATCCAACTTCCAAAGTCGTAAGAAGAGTGACCGACTACGATATCAGGGGCTGAACTAGCACTGCCTGCAAGTTGTCCAACAACAGCAATGTTTGGTCTGCGACCAGCCTCGTAGGAAAGAGGTGAAACGTGTCCGCCGCTGCCATCAGAAAGCGTAACTTGTACTGTTGTAGGGAAGTTAAGCCAGAAGGAAGAGGTTGAGCCGCCTGCCGAGTCAGAAGTGTTTTGTTGGTACGCAACAGTTGGGTTGACGAAATCTGGTTCCCCATCTCCGTTAACGTCCGCTACTGTCACATCATAGGAGATGTAAGGACCGAAGTATGCAAGTGAGCATTCTGGAGAACAAGAAGACCACGTACCGACTGCAGACGATGTTCGATATGTGATGTTCTCAAGATTTCCTTGAGTCATTGCTACTGTGTCTATAACGCCGTCGTCATTAATATCTGCGATATCAAATTCTCCAAATGTATTCGCCATGTTAACAACGTGAGATCCTGCTTGAGGAGTCGTCGAGAAGGTGTAGGTTTGCGGGAATTGGTTTGTTTGACAGTTGAATTCAATGACCGTTACGTTGTCATCGTTTCCTGGATTTGTTACTGTACCTGATGCATAATCAACACCTTCGCTTCGAAGGAGCCAAATGTCATCATCATAGCACTGGGATCCGAGTCCTTGTTGCCCTTCCCCCCAGTCGCCGACCTCGAGGCTTCTGTATGCGTTGGTTGAGGCAGTTCCGAGAGCAGTAATCATAGGCGGTGTACTTTGAGAAATTGGACCCATGTAGGTGACAACTCTTTGGTTTGAGATATCGCTAGCGAGGTCAAGGATAACAACGTCATCGTTTCCGTCGTCATTTATGTCCCCTACTGCAAGATCCCATGCGTAGAAGTGAGTGAATCTCTGGCCGATGGTGAACGAATCTACCCCGCAACCATCATTTTCCAGAATAGTCAAGTTTCCTGGCTCCCCAGCTGGCGCACCATTTGCGTCTCTCTTGAACGGATTGTTTCGTTGGAAAATTGCGATATCTGGAGCCGTATCACCAGTGAACTCTCCGACTTCGAGGAATTGTACATTTGAGAATTCGTCCCATTCTGCGTTTCGTGATGTGTTCTTTGAGACCCATACGTCATATCGTTCAGTGAAATCTCCAGTCCCATCATTCGTTAGGACTGAAATGGTGTGCGTGCCGTCGGTTGCAATGGCCATATCATTGAAACCATCGCAGTTGAAATCAGCAATACCGATGTCGATCGGATCACGATTTGTAGTATAGTTACGGGCCGCAGAGGCGCTGGCATTTGTTGCAAAGGCGGCTGTAGTCGAAATGACCATTATGAATACGAGAAATACGCTTCGAAGTTTTGCCCCGATTTGGTTCGTCTTAGTTTGCATCAATATCACTCATCTAAGCCAGCAATACTTCCACTATAACCCCTTTGATGTCCCGCTTCGTGATACAGAGCCCGATTGTAGCAAAAAAAGGGCGTTTTATTCCTTAATTCAGCCAACGGGGTGATGGACCCCAACCGACGGCATCTCCACCGTGGATTTTAACGAGTTTTCCTGCTGCGAAGAGTGACTCTAACCAAACGGTCAATTCAACTCCAGTTCGACTTCCTAGTTTCGAACTCGCAACTTCTTCTATCACTTCGGTTGCGAGAGCTGTTCTTGCACCGTCGCGTACAACGAGACGCATGAGTTCACGTAACCATGCTTCTGCCATTGGGTCAATGCTCATTTGCCCCTGAATAGGACGAGGTTTTTCGAGTTCTGAAAACATCTCGATAAGTTCGATAACATCATTTTCGCCTGGAGGTTCAAGGCCGATTTTTGCTAATTCTGCCTCAATATTGAGGGCTCCAATAGGACGGCGAACGGTTGGGATTCGACTAGGATCAGGCGTCGGGCCCATATCCAAAGGTCCCTCCGATTCAGGTTCATCATCGCCTTCTTGGGCCGATGATTTAGACATAAGAGATTGCGTAAAAGCCCCTCCAAGAGGCATAGTCAGGCCAACTTCAGAGAGACCGAGTTCCTCAACAATCTTAGTAACCCATTCTTTTTGGCCTTCGATTGTAACGTTGACATCTGTTTCCTCAGAACGGAAAACAAATCGTACATCTCCTGAGGCCATAGATTTTCACTCCCACTCTCTCATTTCAACGTATCGACGAAATCAGGAAGCCAATTG
>JABGWN010000062.1 GCA_018645535.1 Methanobacteriota archaeon | reverse complement strand
TTTATGAGCGGAAAAACAGGGGCCAATGAACTCGCCCGGCTAGGTGGAAAAGATTTGAACAATGATGGGCAGATAATCAACCTCGTAGTAGTTGGTTCCAGTCGTTATTATGACTATTCAGTAATTGAAGAGATACTCGATCAATGGATTGAACTTGAAGGATATCCAGACATAGTTATCGTAGGGGGAGCCAGTGGTGTTGACTATCTTGCTGAACGTTGGGCTGACAACAATAACATCCCATTTGTTGTGTTTTCAGATATGTGGGAGAATCCACGACCAGGGCTAGAAGACTCAGGAAGAGGTGAAGCTCCAACCGACCTTACCGACAAATTACTCGATGCTGCAACACATATTCTTGCTTTTGAAAGTAAAACGAGCAAGTGGACCAAAATAGTCGCTGAAATGGCAAACGAGATTGGATTGCCAACCTATGTCTACCATCTTGAAGATTCAGAGTGATTCAAGTTGCTTTTTGACTGAAACTATTTCTTCAGCAATTTCTTGATATTCTTTCTCAAGATTCTTGAGGTTCGCTTCCAATTCTTCCTTTGTAGGTGGTTGGAAGACTGGGGCAAACTTGTGTAGGTAATCCAAGACATCAGTAGGGAAATTTTCTGTTACTTCTAAGACTTCTTGACAATCATAGGAATATTGAATTTCATGACCATCCTTGAAGAGTTTCCACCATGACATTTCACATTCTTCAACAGTGAGTTCTTCTTCATCTGTCAAACTGCCGGTAATTTCATCGGAAAGGATGGCCCAGTACTTGTCGATTAATTTTTGAGTATCTGAATCATCTGTGATGTAACCCCACTCGGCAGAGAAATTCCAGTCCTGATCGTTCACGAGCGTCTCGATGGTATCTCCAAAGAAATAGTAAAAGTCTTCATCATTGTTGTAACCTATTCCGTCTAATTCTCCGACCATAGTTGCCTTAGTAGACATGGCTATATCTACTTTCATTGTCTTGCTCTAAAGCAGCATTAGATGGCCTGCTGTTTCAAAGGCAACCTTTCTACGGTTCAATCAGTATCAGAAGATTCCGATGCCATCAGAGCAAAGGCTCGAGCATCTTCTTCCTCGGCGACACGAATACCCTCTTCAAGATCGACGCGACTTGTGAGGAATGTTCCCGCAAGAATCACCAATGTAATACTCAGAATCGCAACACGACTGTCAAAAGTTGTACTTGCTACTGCATAGAGTGCTGTACCAATCATAGCAGCAGACTTCCCAAGGAATCCAAAGAATCCAAAGAATTCAGATGCTCGTGATTTCGGTGTTAGTTGAGAGAACATGGATCGTGCTTGAGCTCCTGCGGAACCCATAGCGCATCCTACAAACAGACCAAGAATAATCCATTGCATCGAAACACCTAATCCAAGAGGTTCCCAAACATTGTCTCGCATCAATTTAGCCCATCCATCGATGAGGCCACCTTGCTCAACCTGTGTGGGATGAGTATCTCCAACTTCAGATGATCCAGCAATGGAATCATTTCCTCCAATGAAAATGATAGAGAATCGATGATCACTGGTAGTGTTGAATGAATCTACAAGAGCGGTCGCATCACTTTCTGTAATGGAATTGACCTCTTTTGCATCTTCCGTTGCTTGGTCGGCTAGGAATGATGCTCCAAAGATACCAACACCAACCAATATGAAGGCTGCTAAGACACTCATGATGGACCCTGATTTACCTTCATTGCCATTAAATCGTTCTTGAATGAACATGATACCGATACCCAATATTCCAACGAATGCTAGAATGAAAAGACATACAAGGACCCCTTGACCAATCGTACTTGATCCAGATGCTTCAACGCTATAATCGGTCTCTGGGAAGTGTTCCTGGAAAGCATCTCTGAATTCTGCGTCACCTGCTGAATCTTCTGCAATCCAACCTTCATAGCCACGGTCGTACAATGTGGTGAGTACATAGACACCATCATCTGTAGATTCATTATTATCTGGGTCTGCATCCCATTCAAATTGGAAGTCATAACGCTCTGCATCTTCTTCACCCTCAAGTTCGAGTGGTGCAAAGCCAGCAGCAGTTACTGAAACCGCACAGTAGATGAGTAAAGCAAGCATCAATGCAAACTTTGTACCCTTCTTCTCAGCGAGTTTCCCAAAAACAAACGTCATAGGAACTGCAACAATGTTGACTGTTAGTAGCAATATTACGTTCATGCTCGGATCAAGACGAAGAATTGATTCACCAAATGCACTGGCCATACTAGCGATTGTGTTTACACCATCATAGAACAGCAAGTAGGCAATTAGGAAGAAGGCTAGTACCTTAAATTTACGAATTTCTTTTGCAGTTTTGAAAACCTGCTTGTATGCAATTGAGCCAGCATTGAACACACGCGCAAAGTTGTTTTTACCGAGGCTTTCCCATTCTAAATCTCCAGGGATTTCTGGCTCAGGCGTCCACTTAAAGATAAGCATACCAAAGCCCCACCACCATAATGCAGATGTTGCAAAGATTACAGCGAGTTTGAAATCAGTATCCCAACTGAAAGGACCCATGAGAATCAGAAGATGGAATATGAGAAGGATTGATCCACCCATAAATCCGTACATGTAGCCCCACGTTGAGACCTGATCTTGATCTTCACGACGTCCCATATATGGCATGAAGGAATAGTAAATGACGTTACCACCAGTGAAACCAATTGTACCAATGGTGAACATAACAGCTAGGACAATATAGCCATCTGAACCAAAGTATGGAGCCGCCCCCATCAGTGCAGTAAAGGCAATACCTGCAATTGTATACCATTTCAGAAGTTTCTTCTTAATCGGCATCTTATCAGCAATTACACCTAATGCAGGAGCAGTTGCAACAACAAAGAGCATGGATAATGTCAGAACAGTTGCGTAAAATGTGTCACCAGATTGTGTACCAGTAGCCTTGTTGTACAAGTTTGCCATCAATGCTGGAGCGATGACTGTCATCACAGTCAGAGCATATGCTTGATTTGCCCAATCAAAGAAATACCAACCCTTCAAAGCCTTTTCCTCAGCAACAGAAAGGGCGGCACTCACATCTGTTTTAGGTAGAATTTCTTTAGATTCTATAACTTCACTCATGGTATCCCTAACCACACCACGTTTGACATGGTTTATGAAAAGCCACCCTACAATGGGGTATATTACACCGAATTACAAACAGTTACAACATTTCAAACCAAAGATATGAACTGGACTCATTATGGGCGAATCGATTCAACGCGTACTCATCACAGGTTGTACTGGATTTCTTGGTCGTCAAGTGACCAATGAGTTCCTTTCAAGAGGCTACTTTGTCCGAGGTACAACACGCTCACTGAAAGAAGCCCATGAAGGAATCAAGAAGGATTTCAATGCAGGTGATCGTTTCGAAGTTTGCTCAGCAGATCTACTTTCAGATGATGGATGGCAAGATGCAATGGATGGAATTGATGCGGTAATTCATACTGCATCCCCATTTTCTGCTCAAGAACCCAAAGATGAACAAGTACTCATTCGACCAGCAAGAGAAGGAACTGTTCGAGTTCTAACTCATGCATACAGTGCTGGAATACGTAAATTCGTAATCACATCATCAACTGCAGCTATTTCAGGTGCGACACCTACAAAGAAGAATCAAACCTATACACATGAGAACTGGACTGATATAGAGCAAAATGTTTCCGCATATACAAAAAGCAAAACCCTTGCCGAAAAGGCTGCTTGGAAATTTATAGAAGAGAACCCTGATGCAAAGTT
>JABGWN010000007.1 GCA_018645535.1 Methanobacteriota archaeon | reverse complement strand
CATACATGGATTCTGAGGGCTGATGAAATTGGTTCAAAGACGCTTTACGTTGCTGTGCAGCATGGCGATAGTTCAGGTAGCCCATATTTTGGAATCTCTCAAGCCTTTGAGGTTGAAGTAATTCCAATCCCCGAGAATCTTCAACGGCTCGATCCTGAGTATTCTCCAACAACATCACGTGACATCGGTGAATCGACTGAATTGTGTGTCGAGACAGTTAATGCCTCGAGTGTTCAGATTGAATGGCGGGAGCCATCAGGAGATTCTATCCAAGTATCAACATCCTTAGATGGAGATTGCTGGAAAGCAGCACTACCAGCTTCTATTGATGGAAACACGATTCAATGGCGAGCGATTCTCGAGGGAGAAGGGCCTACTCAAACCACTCCTTGGTTCTCCTTATCCAGCCTTGCACCGAAGTGGGAGGCCGATGAAATGGCATTAAATCTTCAATCGCTTGCCCATATCGTTCTCTTCTTTGGAATTGTCTTGTTGCTGAAGATTCCTAGAAAGGATACTTCTGAACTGAAGAAATATGAAGCATCCTCTGAAGTCATTGAACAAGAAAACATAGGCCCACCATTACCTGCTGAGGGATTGCCCCCGGGATGGAACATGGAACAGTGGAATCACTACGGAGCTGATTATTTGGAGGAACGTCTATGATTGAAAATGGAACCTTCCACGTCATTACGACAGAACTAGTTGTAGGATCTTTTGCCCTTGCGGGGCTTTGTTTTGCCCTTCATATCTTCTTTACATGGAGGGAAGTAGAATCATCTCAGTATTCTCAAATTGCAGATACAACCGCACACGCGGCTCTTTTCTTTGGATTGCTTGCTTTACCATTCGCAATCTTATCTGGTCTGGGGGCATCTCCAGCAGGAGCCCATTCATCTCCACTCTTGGCAAACAAGATGTTGCTATCAACCGCTGGGGGAGGCCTTGCTATTGGAGTGCTCTTCACACGTTGGAAATCACATGAGCCAATGAAGAAGGCCGAGTCATACATTCACAACGCCCTCGGAGCATCATCAACAGGGTGTATGCTTCTAACTGCTTCATTGGGAGGTACGTATAGCCGAGGAGATTCCTTAACAGAATTTATTCCATGGATTAAGACAACCACCCCACTTCTTCCTTCGTGGATGAGCATCCTTGTGATACTCATTGTGATCGCAGCGCTCGTGCTTCGAAGAACTTCAACCGTAAAGCATGGATGAAGGAGAAGGACTCTCGGTAGGTTTGGCTGCATTAAGGAGAGCTTTCAACTGCTCTTCGAGCAATTTTGCTTCTGCAAGAAGTGGCTCATCATCGAGATGAATTGTAGGAAGGATCGAGTTGAGTTTTTTGACCAATGTAGCAGCAGCTCTTGCATCAGGGAATCTCGGATCAGCTTCGACCATGATGCTCATGACATCGATTGAACGGCGTCTTGCTTCGCTGAGTAGCACTCCGTTAACACCACGAATGACTCCGTTTGTTAACATTGGAACGCCAAGGTCGCCAAGCATGGATACGACATTGTCAGTTGCTCCGATTCCTACAAGGTCAGTTTCTGGGGTGTCTTCATATTCGATGGTTGGTTCTTCGATACCATTGTTTCCAGACAAACCTTCCTTCGAGAAGGCATCAATAAGAATCCCCATTCGGATTTTGGAACCCTTTGACCAATCGTACAATGCCCATACAATGTCATGAACCAGTGGGCTTGGAATAACCAACTCACTCATGATAAGAATAATTTTGTCGCAGCCATCAATACTGCACTCTGGTTTACCAGCATAAGCCCGAATAATTGGCATTGGTTTTCCGTCTGTTACGAGAGTTAGAGGAGGTAAGCGTGGATCGACGACACCCCCAACAAATTCCAAATCTAAATTGTCGATAAGGAAGTGCCCAACGACACTTGAAACCATTCCTACACTTGGAAAACAGGTAATGACTAATGCTTCTTCAGTAATCACATCAGATCGAATCTTAACCATTGTTCCTTCCATGTCCTAAGGTCGAGGCGGAGGCATTCAACACTTTCGGCTACAAGCGTAGGTTTGATGTCCCTCAATGCTTACCGATGAACATGGTCGAAGTTCGACAGCACAGACTCTCACCTTCGGCATGGAATCGTTACGAGACCTGTCCGCGCATGTATTGGCTCAGCAGGCAGGGCTTACCCCGTAAAGCTGGAATGGCCGCATCACTTGGTACAGCGGTTCACGCCTCCATCGAAGACCTTCTCCAAATCAATCTCGATGGACGGGAATTATCGGAATCAAATTGGCTGCCAAACACAGCAGATGAGATTCTTCAGAAGCGATGGGAGGAAGAAAAGCAAATTTTTCATGAAACGCCACGCCATCCAAACTGGAAGGAAGACAAGTACAAAGAAGCCAGAAAACAACAAACTGGTGCTGTCAATATGCTGTTAGATCATGTTGGAATTGCAGGGCTTTCATTCGAAAGAATAACAGTTGCGTTATGGAAAAAAATTCAATCACTGGTTATCGCAGTCGAAGGAGAATTGGTAACAAAAGACGGACACCTCATGGGCCGATTAGATCTACTTCTTGCAGAGATCGATAAAGAAGGCAAACTTGAGGGGTGGCTTGTTGCGGATCTTAAAACTGGGAAAGCACCAATTGGGTCACTCAAGCCAGAAGTGAATCGACAGCTTCGAATGTACAGGGATATTCTTCTTTCAAATAATCCAAATCCACCTCCTGTTCGAGCAGAAGGATGGTATACGAGTACTACCTCAAAATGGGTCGCTAAAGGTGACAACGTTCTTGAAGATGCTTTGGCTGCTTGGAAGGCAACTCAAATCACAGAAGAACCACTTGCGCCTACGCCTGGGCAATCTTCCTGCGGTGGTTTTTGTGATTGGAAAGCATGGTGTCCTCATTGGTTGAAGTGGAGGCATGAAAGTGGGAGCCTTCACAAAGGCGATTTTGCAGATGGTGTGATTATCATCCATCAATACAAACCTGCACAGGGAATTGCAATCGTGGAGTCATGTACGCCAAAAGGCGATCAAGGGGAAGTTGAACCCGTTGGTGAAAAGCGAAGCGTTCAATTCGATGGGAAGGGCAAAGAAGTCCTTGAAAAACTGCTTGATGATGGACATGAAGGTCCAATTTTCATCGGCAGTGCGATGATGAATCGCGATGTGTGGAGAGTCGGTCCTTGGTGTGATGTTCTCCCATGGGCTCCAATTCCAGATTCAGGAAGATGAACTAAGCCCAAGATAGGTTTTGATTTCCTCCGAAGCACCATGGTCTTCGATACCATTTGGAGAGATAAGCCAGTACAGATAGCTGATGTCCAATTCTAACAATTCCTTCAGGTGACGCCCCCGATGTCGACCAACGGCTAAGACCATGTGTTCCCCATCACGCCGAACCATTCCATTTGGGTCCACAAGTTCGAGATCATCCAATTGTCGTCCCAAATCGGATTGCGGGGATGCGGTTGAACCGGTGGCACACCACTGTTCCACTTCAAGCAATGATTTTCGGAAATGCGTGGGATGGTCAAGTCCAAGTTTCCAAAGCAACAAAAGTGAAGCAGCAGCATCGGCAGCAGCTGTGTGTGCGTTTTCAAGGGAGATTCCATGGCGAGCACATTGGGATCCCAAGCGATGTGGTCTCGGTAGTTTGAGTCTTCGAACCATCTCAAGTGTATCCAAAATAGCCTTCGGTTCTGGTGGCAAAGCGCCGATTCTCAAAAACTCATTCCGTAGCATGGGCATGTCAAATTTGCGAACGTTATGACCAACAAGTACACTGCCTTGTATCAGCGCAGCAACCTGATCAGCGATTGCGGAAAAATCGGGTTCACTCCGTACGTCAGAATCTGAAATTCCATGAACGCGTTGGGCTTCATAGGGGATGGGTCGTCGAGGATTTACAAGTCGATCATAGGAGAGTTCCGAGCCGTCGGCATCTGAGCCTATGAGAGCCAATTGTACAATCCGATCACGGGAAGTGCTTATTCCCGTGGTTTCCAAATCAAATGCAAGAACTCGTTCGCCATCAAGGAGTTCCATATGTCGTGCTGTACGCGACGATTGAAGAACTATCGCTTTATGCAACAAGATTAGAAAAGGCAATGAAGAAGAAACTCCTCATCCCGAACATGGGATTCTTTCGCCGCTTCTTCACAAAGAAGAATCAAGACATAGAAACGGAAGCAAGTTTTGAAGAATCTGAAGAAGAAATACTCGAGATACTCAAGAAACAATACGTTGTGGACGTAGGAGAAAATGTGGAATCGATAGAATCCATTCTTGACGAAGATGAAGAAAAGATTCTTCCAAGTTCTGTTCAACCTGCCCCAGATTATGATCAATCAAATGCAGCGCTTGACGACGTTCTAGTTGATGAGGAGATGGAAAACTTTTCAGAAAAAAACGTTGTTATTCATGATTCTATCGAAGAAATGGGAGACCATCTCAACACTGCGAGAATAATAGGAGACCTTCCAGAAGAGGTTTCATTCGATTGATTCCGGTGGGAATTTAGACATCTGAAACAAACCTCTGTGTGTACTGCATTACAACATGGTTAGATATAGGATTAGGTTGAACCTCAATTTATGCAAGGGAATAAAATGCGGTTGAAAGGGCTAGGATTAGTTCTTTTGATGTGCTCGTTTTCTCTTGCTGGTTGTACAGGAATTCTTGACACAGCCCCTCAACCTAGGGCGACAATGGAAGCCTATCCCCTTCTCATACAGGAAGGAGAAATGGTGACCTTCGACGCCCGAGAATCAGACGCAGTTGAAGGCATTATCACCGACTACCGCTGGGATTTTGGCGACGGAGAAAAACGTGAGACAGTGTCTGGATTCACCTCACACACATACGAGATGTTTGGAGCCTACACTGTAACCCTAACAGTGGTAAACGACCAAGGAGGAGTCGACGAAACCTCGGCGGTTGTAATTGTGAACGGGGCACCGATTATAGATTTGAGATATCCAGAAAATCCAAGAGCAGGAGATTCCGTCCTTCTCGATGCTTCAGCTTCAGCAGATCCAGAAGGAAATAATTTACTCTTCTCCTGGGATCTTGACTGGGGCGTTGATTCGGATGGCGATGGTGATGGCCGTAACGACATAGACTCTACTGAGAATCAAGTGTTAGTCCCCACCAATGTAAGTGGGATCTATATCGGCTCTGTAACGATTGACGATGGCCAAGAAGGAGTTCTAACAGAAGTCTTTGAACTCAATGTATCTTCTCGACGGTTCAGTGTTGTATGGAACGAGAAAGTAATCGAACAATCCTGGTCGGACTATCTTGAAGATGGTGATGAATGGAGTCAAGAAATCACACCAGGCCTCTCTGGTAGAATAATTTCATATGAGGCAATTCTCGAATTAGAGAATGATCTAATCCAACCTTACGATAATTTCACGCTTGTCGTTACTGTCCCCGAAGAGAACTACCAAGAGCGAGCGGATACAGAAGGCGGAAACATAACAGCCAACGAAAATGCGAAAGCAACACTTACTGCGGACAAACTCAACCCATCAGGTGCAGAAGGAATCTATGAATCAGACAATATGGAAATGGTCGTTAACATGTTGCTCAATGAACCAGGTGCAGCTTTTGGACAGTCTCCGTGGGTGCTAATCGTACAAGCTCTGCAATCCAATCCTGACTCTGTGATTGAAGTCCTCCCAGACCCTGATTCCGGAAATGATTGGGTGTTAACAATAAAAATCACAATACAAGAACCAGTCATTACAGAGATTGCATTCGAGTAGGTTTGGACGAAAAGAGTTTGAAGGACTGTTGACTGGAAGGGTTGAGTGGCATGGTTGAATCTGTTGAAATCAGTCGAGTAAACATACGAGACACATTGTCTTTGGACGTATCAGTTTGGATGCATCATCCCGATGATATGGACTTCAGGCCAGCAATGTCCTGCAAGGATAAGACACTCACAATTATCTCTCAATCCTCTGGAGAAACACTTGCATCGGTTGATTTAGATGACGATCAAATGCAAGCACTGGAAGCCTCACTTACCGCAGAACTGCGTGTTAAATTCCATGTTCATGGTATGCACGGTCGACTGGATAAGATTGCCCCGATTATAGCGGATGGCAAAGCAAAGAAACTCGCTACGGCCAACTGGAAAACCACTCAACCGGTTTCATTTGAGTAGGGATTCCCCCCATTTCTTTCATAACCGTAAACGACGAAAGTCGTAATTATGTCTCCAAGACGATTAGGGAAAGGTTCCCAAAAGAAAGCACGATTTGACCGACTAAAAAATGAGATAATGCGATTCGTTACGGCAAATCCAGGATGCTCAGCTCAATCCATTGTTGCAAATCTTTCCCACGATAGGGTAATGAGAAATCATGGCCTCACACCTAGAAAAGTCGGATTCTTCATCCCAAGGCATCTTGCAGATCGACTGACCTGGTGGCAAGATCATCGTGCAGGAAGGCGAGTCTATGGCCGACTAGATGAGACTGAAGAAAATTCAGCATGAACTTTATTTTCAGGTGTTTAACTATTGCATTCAATAGAATAGACACCGACGAACTCATGAGTCTTCACCTCTTGCTATGCTTATGAGCGAAGAGCAACAGGTTGCTGCATACTTCGACCTTGATGGGACATTACTTAACGCTTCAAGTGAAAAAACATTGACTGGAGTACTTGCAAAAAGACGACCTTGGCGAATCCCTCACGCAACACTCGCATGGTCTTTCGGCACTTTATTCGGTCTTTTGACTGGTAAATCTCCTTATGATGCTTTACGCAATAGAGGGCATTTGTCTCTTGCTTCTTGGTCGGTTTTAGAGCGCTACTCGGATGAAATCGCCCCTAGAATTCTTGAGCCTAGGATATCTCAACGCGCATGGGAAAAGATTGCTTGGCATCGAGAACAAGGACACAGGCTTGTATTAGTAACGGCGACAGTTGCACCAATGGCAGAAGCCATGGGGCGGATATTAGGCATGGATGAAGTTTATGGCTGCGGGCCAAGTAAACGTGATGGCCTTCTTTCAGGATCTGAACGTGGCTGGTCTGTTCCGAGACGAAAAGGAAAAGTGCCCGTAGTGGAATTAGATGCTAAGGAAAACGGGCATGATCTTTCGAAATGTTACGGGTACGGAAATACGCTTGCTGACTCATGGTTTATGCGAATATGCGGCCATGCAATCGCTGTTAATCCAGAATCCTCCTTGAGGTCATTTGCACAACAGAACAAATGGGAAATTGTAGAATGGCCTTAGCACCTTCATATAGTCTTGAAAATAGATCCTGACATGAGCGATTTATTTGATACAGATGACGAAAATGAGAAAGAAACTCCATCAGCTTCTTTTGAGTATCAAGAAGAGAAAAAGAACGTATTCAAAAATCTCGTTACTGATAGTTTTACAGCAATGCAGACATCCTTTGACTACCTCCTAAAAACAATCGAAAGAAATCCAGACCGGATTATTTTCGCAGGAGATAAGATAATCATTCTTGGAAAACTTGCTACCTATTCAGTACCTCTTGACGGATTGATTCAACGAATGAGAAATCCCTATGCAGGGGGAAGCGGCCTCAACGCAACAACTGCTACATTCAAGGGAAAACTCGATGGAAAAGAAACATCCGTTTGTATTCAGCCAGATCATCAAAACGTTGCCAACCTCCCTGGATGCGATGTTCTGGATTCATATTTCCTGATGCTCCTTAATGATGACAAATTCATTCAACAGGAGAGACACGGCCCTCTTCGACATTCATTGCTCAACCTGTATGGACTATCTGCAAGCCCAGCCTCTGAAGCCCTCAAGGAATTCTTTGATGTGACGATGGATGCCACATACATCCCTGGAGAGAACGTGGTTGAAATCAAAGGAACAAATGGTTGGAAATGGAGAATGAGCGATGGTAATCCGCTTGTTAAAGGCTTTACAATCTGGTTCAAGAAACCAAGACAAAGAGCTTGGAAGCAAGTAGTTCCCGATACCGTAGAATTTGAGTATGCTTACCATTATGAGGATGTATTCAGCATTCTGGAATTGCTTTCAGATTCTCCTAGAGTTTTAGTTGAAGACGAAACATATGCTTCAGACGGCTACTTTAGAAAGATGGTCGCACCTCATTATTCACCTCTCGAGAAGCGATTAATTGCTGATGAAAATAACGAGCGCGAAGGCGCAGAGTCTTGAGTTGGCGGCCCCACCGCGATTCGAACACGGGTTGCTGGCTCCGCAAGCCGGCGTGATATCCAAGCTACACTATAGGGCCCTTGGTAATCGAATCCACCGACCACTTGGATATAAGCGCAACGGCACGATTTACCGGTTTCAGTACAAGAGTTCATTGCGTTTATCCTTCTGGCCTTAGCATGGCAGTTCGTTTGCAAAGAAGTGTGGACTTCCCAATGGTCGACCTTGCAAACATCGCCTACTATCCAAGGATTTTTGATTTAGCACATCGTTTCTTTGAAGATTCATGGGAGCCGATCTGTGGAATCAAGTATGCACAACTAATATTGGACCGGCAGATTGGTTTTCCAGTCGTCCACGTAGAATCAGATTTTATTGCACCACTTCGATACGGAGATACGATAACAGCAACAATATGGATTCAAAAAATTGGAGATACCTCGTGTACTTGGTGCTACGAGTTTCACAACCAAGAGAACACCTTACTTTGGACATCATCTCAAGTTACCGTTTGTGTTAATATGGATACAATGGAGCGTATTTCAATTCCAAATTTCCTTAGAACAGGGCTGGATAATTGCGGTAAAGGTGTTCAAAATGGATGAAAATATGCCCGATATGTTTGCAATTCGTCCAGATCGGAAGGGTGTAAAAACGGTTGCAATTCTACTTCTTTTAGGAGCATTTTTTTTCGGAGTTTTAGCATATACCGATATCACAAATGCATACTCCGAGGAACTATCTCAAGCTCAGATTGAAACACTCATCAATGTTCCAAATCAACAAGGTGAAAATCTAAGCATGGAACAATACCAAGATTTTCACAAGGAAATTAACGAATCCGATGGCTATCTGATACGAGGAACGGCCCTTGGAATAGGAAGCGCCTTTGTATTCATCGGCAGTATTCTTCTCTTTTGCATGAAACCATTAGGAGGAAAGATAGCCATAGGTGGGGCGGGGATCACCTTTGTCGGTGGAATATATGGGTGCATGATCGTCTATGATGCTGCCAAGGAACATCTTCTTGAATCTATGCTGGTTCAAACACATGAGATTACAGGATATCTTTGCGGAGTATGTGCCTTTTTATGTGGGGCTATAGCTCTTCTTCCATTGATAAATGCGAGAGCGAAATTAGCGTTTAATGAAGCCAACTCGGTAAAATTAGTTCATGATGAATCCGAGTGATCTGTTGGCTTAGGCCACTTCTTCTTCAAGGCTTTTTCAAGATCTTCATTTAGGATAGCATTCCACCAATCGCTTCCTTGCCAAATAGCATATTTTCCACGGATACCTCGTAAATCAGCGCCTTTGAGTTTACAATTTCTGAAATTTGAGAGATTACAACGAGCTTTACGTAAATCAGCCCCTCTAAAATCGGCTCCATCGAAAGCAGACTTCATGAGATCTGCTTCGACCAAGGACGCTTTACGAAAATCACAATCCGAAAAGTCACCTTCTGTTAAGTCGGCTTCATCGAGTATTGCTCTTCGAAACGTTGAGCCCTTGTGTCTTCCTTTGCGGAGTAGCCCTTTGCTATGATTTTGATAAGAATAGTCGAGAACGACATTCTCACCAGATTCTGGGTCGTCACGGGGGTCGCCCGTTCCGCCGCCTGTCATGACCATGATTCACTCAGGAAGTTGATTGTTTATCGAGGTGCGCCCTACCGGCATCGGTTAGAACTGCGAATCGATTCTTGTCTCCATGTTCAAATGGTACTTCAAGCAAACCGCGCTCTCTGAGTCTGTTTAGGTACAGAGAGAGATTTCCTGGAGGATCGATTCCGCCATCGGAAAAGAGTTGATTCACAACACGAGGAGGACTATCTTGTACGTTCTCGACATCACGAAGGTAATGGATGGCAGCAAGTACTTGATCAGGTTTCTTGTTCAGTGCACAATTCTCTACAAGGGATCTAAACGCAGAACCTCGCTCTGGTAATCCAGCATCTCTTGCAGCATCGATAGCCGCTTCAATCGCAGCATCCCTTGCATCTTTAACGCGTTCTAGGACAATTGACCAAGTGTCATCATGTCGCATTTGAATGAGCCTAGCATCTACTTCTACGGTTGCTCCACTAACGTCTATTTCTAAATCGCCTGCAGTGACCACTATTTTCGCCTGTGCTACCATGTGTATCGTTCTTAGGAGTTTGACCTCATTCATAACCCATTGTATTTTTGCAACGATAACAAAATATCAACGGATGTAACAAAAAATCGCCCCTTAATTCGACAATCTAAGCGTAATCGACTTGAAGTATAGGTAGTCTGCGTAGATTGCAGGTGATACCATGGACGAAGCCCATACCCGTCGAAAATCTCTTCTCTTAGTTTCAATTTTATTGGCTTCAGTCTTATTTGTCTCTCCCTCCACAGGCTCTGCTACACAAGTTTCAACATTCGCCAACAATACGTCCAGCCTATCAATTACATCTGATGGCAACAATACTTCTCTAGATTTAGAAATCGATTTGGAAAGAAATGTCACGTATCAAGATGCATCATTTATCGTCGATAGTTCTCACGCTTCTGCAACACCTGGGAGTGTTTACATCAATAATAGTCAAGGCAATACAATCTGGAGTTACTCAGGTCTTGGTTATGGGGATTTGTCGCATCAAAACAGTTTCCAAACAGGAAATACATTCGATCTGATTCAACTTAACAACAGCAGTGGAATGCCTACTCCAATTCTACTTCCTAAGAACGCATCACTGCAAACGAGCCAAATGAACGTCACATATACGCCAAATATCGAAGCACAATACGTTCAGGTTGGTTCTATTCAACAAATGGAAATGGGCGATTCAAATGGCGATTCAATGGCTGATGCCTTCGTAATGTCAACACAAAATTACTCAACTGGAGTAGGAACTGGGTTTGCAGTCGTAACAAGTAATGCTACCACGATGACATACAACCTCTCTAGCTGGACGGCAACTTGCCAAACATCCGAGCAAATCAGAGTTGCTGACATGAATAACGATTCATTTGACGATGTTGTTACGTTTGAGCAATCCAATCAAACAATGTGTATTCACTACTATAATTCATCTTCATCAAGTTACGATCCGTACTTCAATATAAACATCACAACTGCCCCTATCGATGTTAAATTAGCAGATATGAATGGTGACAACTTTTCTGACTTTATTTCAATCCACGGATATTTCGGAGGGAACGGACTTGTTGCTCTAAATTTGTTTAATGGAACTACAAACGCCTCAAGGACTGCTGACACGGTTGACATTTACAAGTGGAACTTTTGGGATGGAGGGGCGAACTTACGCAGTATGTACGTGGGTGATTTCTTTGCCCCAAATCGCACTGATATGATCGTCCTGGTTACTGACGATAATAACGATGCAACCGAGATCACATATGATGCACAGACAATGACGCTCAACCCGAACATCTATAAATTCCGTAATCTATCAGAATTCTCTGTACAAGGTGACGTTGATGGTGATGGAGACATCGATTTCATCACACCTAAGAGCATGGGTTCAAACATTCTTGTCAATAACGGACAATCGTGGACTCAGGTTCAAACATTCGATCAGATAAATACGGATAATGCAACTATTGCAGATCACGATAACGACGGAAATCCATCGTTCTTCTTACCTGATCCAACATTTGGAGACAGCAATCCCGCCACTGTAGATGGTGACATTGGGTTCAGATCAATTGGTGTTACAGGCGTAGGTGTTCCGACATTAAATCCTCTCACACCATGGTCTCAACCGCGTGATATTCACTTCGCAGATGTCGATGCAGATGGGTTGATGGAACAATTCGTTCTCGCTGGAGAGGTAACTCAAGGAATATTCATCGGCGCTTGGCACAATCTCTCAATGGATGTTGATGTCGACAATACTATGGATCTCTGGATAGAGGGCTACTCAAGTAGTACAATATCAAGCATCGGAGTTCTGACACTCTCAGATTCGAACGATATCATACGAGATGCTCTTTCACCTCGTATCCCTGCTTATCCAGGGCTTTCAGACGGATACGGTGTTGAAATGGTCAACAATATGATGTCCCTTTCGAGCAATTCAAATGGAACAGCCAATCTTACCGATTTGGATATTGCCTATGATATCGTATTCGAAGTCACAACAAGCGCTGGGACCATTGGTTCGCTGAGTAATTCTCTGAATCAACAAATGCTTCTAGGAACAGGGGCGTTCACTGTGACATTACCTGTTGAAACATCCAAGGCTGGCGGTTTCGATGTTACTTCATTCAGTGCAAATTACACTCTCGGTGCACCGGATCTTGCCCTACCCCCTACACCGGTTCTATCCATTCAATCGCTTACTGAAAATCATGTAACCATAGAATGGCAACAGCTGTCAGCCTACGGTTCCGATTTACAGTCGTTCCAAATTTTCAGAATGTCCTCATCGACAACATATGATTGGACAACACCTCACGAAATCGTCATCGGTTCGAATAATTACACCGATACTCAAGTTGACATCAGTTCAACCTATGGATATGTCGTACGTTCAACTCACACCTACGGAGTCATAAGCAATCTTTCGCAATCTCTTACAGTAACTATTCCATACCCTGCCGCACCGGAAAATGCAACAAATGTTCAACTCATAGATCTTGATATAAGCGATGAAACCACTCCTCTGCGGGCTTCCTGGGATTTAAGTGTAGATTCATTTGTCGAAGAATATCTTGTCTATGTGTCGAATAATAGTCTTGATTCCTCGACAGAAACTTCTGTTGAATTTACCTCAGAAAAGAATTTCAAATTGGGCGATAGGACTTATTCTCCTGTTGCAACTCTCGCAAGCTCGACAACATCGTATGACATCTCAACTATGTCAGATTATACTGATTCAAGCGGAAGTGTTTCCGGAGATGCGATTGAAGACACATCACAGTATTGGGTTGCTATTGCTGCCGTAGATATCTATGACAACGTATCTCTTCCTCTTCCGTTTGCTGGCCCCACCGTGTCGTTCAACAATACCTATCTTCAAAGCAACTTAGGCATCACCGTAACGACAGGAAATCCGGATCAATACCTTGTATCTACCCAACCTCTCAAGATTGAGATCAATGCAGATGTCGAGGACGGTGCTGGATTTTCACCACTTGGAAATGCACAAATTACGCTGGTCATAACTGCTGGAAATGAAATATCTACATTATCTGGAACAACTGATGCTTCAGGAGTTTGGGCGCCTGTGGATGTCCCGAATCTGCACGATATTACTGCAACAACCTTCCTGAATTTCAGTTCATCCTATGGTGAAACGATTTCTTTGGATGCAACAATGGCAGCTCTTGAGACCACAGATGTTCAACCAATCTTAGGTAACTCAGCACAATTGAACATGAGTACTGGAATTAGCGCTCTTCTTTCAGGTCCAACAGATATCGACAAGGATTCGAATGATGCGATAGATCTCAATATTACTCTAACGGCGAACGATGCTAACGACATCGCACAACAGGCTTCTTTGGAAGGAACAGCAATTGCATGGACTGCGTACAACGAATCAGACGTTGCAATCAACAGCGGAACCGAGACCATCTCACAAGGGAAAATCCGTGTTGTTTCAGAATTCGAAAATACAACCTATATCCAATTCGATGTTGTGACAAGCAACCGAAACTGGTTTGGAACATTATCGCACACAACTCTTCTAAATGCGTATGTAGATGATTCAACAGATAACGAAACAGATACAAACATGACTGAGCCTGAGTGGGAGCCAACAACCCTTTTACCAGCAACAGTAACTTGTGAAAGTTCAACAATTCTAACCAACAAGAAGATGGATAGTGACCCGATTGAATGCCAAATAGTCAACCCTAATCCATTTGGGATTTCAGTTGAATTAACTGCCACAGATGTGCCTGCATTGTTTAACAAACCGTCAACAGTGACCATCACCGCAAATGGCACTGAGACAATTTCGTTTGAACCAACATACGATCAGATATGGAATGCACAAAAGGACGAAGGGGTGGTGAAAACACTCAGTTTCTCAATCTATACAACGTCTCCCAATTATAATTCGCTTCAACCTACAATCACCTCAGACACCGTAGAATGGACAGCATCACAGGATGTTCCAGAAGACACATCAACGACAGATGGCGATAACAAAGAGTCATCAAATACCCTGCTTTATGGTGGGATTGGTGTCGCAGTACTCGCTCTGATATCTCTTGTTGTTGTTGGATACCGTCGAGCAAGCATAGGATTTGAGGATGACGATTTCTATGGAAGTGATGACGAATTCCCTACTGAAAAGAGCGAACCTGCTCCAGAGATTCCAGAAGGACGTCCTCTGGACGAATTTGAGGACAAAACCATCAGCGCTGAACCTGAAATCATTGAACGTCCTGGAGATTCCTTAATTTCTGAACTATCAGGTGAAGATTCAAACGACTTCATCGAAGAACATGAGGAGCCACAAGCCGAAGAATCTGCTGAAGAATCTGTTGATGAAGATGACGGAATCTCAGTCGATGAATACGGAACTGAATGGTGGGAAGACGAGAACGGAACGTGGTGGTACCGCGAAGAAGGTGCCGAAGATTGGTCTGAATTCACAGAATGATAAGCGTGATATTTTTCTAACACGAGTCTACCAGCAGAATGAGGGGGAACCATGAGTCAGCAGTTTGGAACATACGATCTCGTCCTCCGATCAGGGGTTGATCCAACTACTGGAGGCGTTGCAGTCTGTGGTTTTACCACTGCTGGAATGGTTGGAGTTATCGCAACTTCACACATCATTGAATCCCTTGGACTGACGCAATTAGGTACCGTCATGGATGAACGGTTTCCCGCAGTAGCCCTCATACAAAATGAAGTTCCCAGACACCCAGTTCGAGTCTATCAAGGAAATGGAATTGGCGTATTCACTGCTGAAATTCAATTCGAAAAAGAGCAAGATATTGCCTTTGGTTCAACTGTTTTAGAATGGTTTACTGCTGGCGGATTTGAACAACTTATCATCATTGATGGAATCCTTAAGCCAGAAAAAGAAGTACAAGGTGAGGGGTTGTTCGCTGTAGGCGCATCTGAGAAAGCTAGAAAGCGATTGAAAGAGATGGATTTGAATACGATTCAACGTGGTATTGTCTCCGGAATTACTGGCTTTTTGTTAAGTGAAGGCGACCGGCTCAATCTGGATATCACAGCTCTCCTTTCAGAAGCAAGCCCGATGTATCCCGACGTTCGCGCAGCAGCCGTTGCCATTGAAGCAATCACAGAAATGACCGGTGTTGAAATTCCACTTTCCAAGATGCTTGAAAATGCAAGAGAAATTGAGCATTCGGTTCAGGAAATCATCCAGAATTCAACACCGCTTCTACCTTCTCCAGACGATGATGTTGAAAACGATCCATCATTCGGTTGAATCCATTTTACGAACCATCTCTAAGACCACTTCGTAAGGGGCCTTAGTAGCGATATAGGGCCTTAGGTCTGGCACTCGGGCGGTAAGATATCCCGCTTCATTCAATGCTTCGATGAGGTCAATCATTGACGGCATTGACCCAGCTTTTGCCCAAGGAGCAATCTGATCGTAGGGTAACAGAAGGTGCTCCGATGAAAGCAAGGAAGAAGCGTCAGAGATATAGCGAACAGATCGTCGTAATTCTCGTTCAGCATAGACCTGGTCAAGATCACTCCACTCAAGTCCAATATCGCTTGCAGATTTCAAATCCGCCTCAGTTGGTAAACAACAGCCGACAACATGGTCCTCTGTCATCCTGCTCGTAATATCCTCATTCCACAACGGCCCAATCCACATAGGCCCGCTTGAACGTTCAAACTGTTCAGGAGTCGGATGTTTCACAAACGTGTAAGGCAAGTCATCATGTCGAACTCTCCATCCCATCTGTTGTCGATTTTCATCAGCGCCTAGTTTGCTCTTTCGAACAAGAACTGAGACACGAACATGATGGCCATCGAAGAGAGCAAGGATTGGCTCAATAGAGCGATCTAATCTTGCCGCACTGGTCGCTACAGTTCCAAGCAAGACTCGTACAGCATCATCGTGGGCGTAATGATCGACGATTCCATTATGCCCATATCTTCTCATTCCTGAAGTCGATGATGATCCAGTTAATGCTGCAGTATCTGTTGCAGTCACTTCCAAAACACCAACGCGCCCAAGCCCTTGT
>JABGWN010000061.1 GCA_018645535.1 Methanobacteriota archaeon | reverse complement strand
TTCAGTAGGTGTTGGCCTTGCCATGATGTTGATTTGCTTGTTGTTCATTTGAGATTTGTACAAAGTGAATACAAGTGTTCCACAAACCAATGGTGCAAATAGCAACGGTATGAGTGCTGGTAGCTGTGTTGCAACGATGGTCGATAGGCCAAGGAAGCCCAGAATACAACCGGCTGTGCTAGCGGTTGAAAATTCTCTTTTTATGTCTGCCAGTGTTCTGTCCATGTCCTATACATCACCAATGCGAGTATATTATGGCATGTTTTCGGAGGGGTCGAAAATGGTTTTTTTTGAAAACAAATAGTATCAGTATCGAACCTTCTTTCGAGTAATAGTTCTCCAAATTCGCTGTAGTGGGTCGTAATAGCGGTCAACGACTCGTTCTTTGAGTTGTATAATTGCATCATCGGTGATTTGGATTCCAGCTGGACAAACCTCTGTACAACATCGTGTGATGTTACAGTACTCGATTCCGAATTCTTTCTTGATCTCTGGAATACGGTCTTCTGTATCGAGTGGATGCATTTCGTACTGTGCAAGTCGAACGAGGTTTCTTGGTCCAGCAAAGTCGTCAAACATTTCATGGTCTCTTAGAACGTGACATGTGTTGACACAAAGGAAACATTCGATGCACTCGCGGAAGTGTTGAACTCTGTCAGCTTCCATTTGGTTGAATTCCCAATTCATTTCATTAGGACCATTAATTGGTGCAATCTTCTGAGCAATATCGTAGTTCCATTGAACATCTGTAACGAGATCCTTAATGTGCGGGAATGCTTTCATAGGACGAATTTCAATAGGTTGTCCTTCAGGTGTTTCTGCAACAACGTCACTCATACGGGTCATGCACATCAAGCGTGGACGTCCGTTGATTTCTGCTGAACAAGAACCACACTTTCCTGCTTTACAGTTCCAGCGAACTGCCATGTCCGGTTCCTTTTCGTGTTGAATACGATGAATACAATCGAGAACAACCATACCTTCATCGAGGGTGATTTCGTAATCTTGTAACTTTGTTTCTCCATCTTCGCCACGAGCGACCTTGAATGCCTGCTTTTTTCCTTTCAATGACATTACTTGCCACCTCCTGCTTGTTCTTCAGCCCGTTCTGCAATCATGTCTTTTACTTCCTTGATTGCGTCTTTGAGATCATCTCTCATCTCTTCTACAGGTTCTTGTCGAATCTTTACTTTTCCTTCTTCCATCCAGATAATGTTCAGAGTCTTGCCCCAGTATTCATCTTCAGGTATTGGCATATCTTCACGAGTATGTCCACCTCTGCTTTCCTCACGAGTGAGTGCGGCAAGAGCACATGCAATGGATACGTCAGCCATGTTGATCAAGTCAAGTGCTTGGTGCCATCCAGAATTGTATCGTCGAGAAGTTCCTGGGAAGGAAGCATGAGCTCGTTCTTTGAATGCATTGAGTTCCTCAATAGCTTCTTCAAGTTCCTTCTTAGTTCGAATGATTCCGACCTTGTTCTGCATCATTTCTCGCATTTCATCATAAATGACTCCAGGGTTTTCTCCGCCTTCTTTGTTTAATGGCTGAATCATTTCTTCAATCGCATTTTGGACTTGTGTCTCATCAATAGATGGTTGAGCCAAATCCTTGGAACGCTTTGAAGCGAATTCACCAGCACGCTTTCCAAAGGTAATCAGGTCAGATAGTGAGTTTCCACCTAGGCGATTAGCGCCGTGAAGTCCGCTCGCTGCTTCTCCGCAAGCGTATAAACCAGGAACAGTTGATTCCTGAGTTTCAGCATTGACGAGGATTCCTCCCATGACGTAGTGAGCCGTTGGACCAACTTCCATCTTGTCTTTGGTAATATCAACGCCAGCCAATTCCATGAATTGATGATACATTGAAGGCAACTTCTTCTTGATGGCTTCTGGGCCACGGTGGGAAATGTCGAGGTATGCTCCTCCGTGTTCAGATCCTCTTCCTGCACCAACTTCAGCCTTGATTGCCTTAGCAACAACGTCTCGAGTTAAGAGTTCAGGAGGTCGACGAACAGTTGCTAGTTTGCCGCTAACAACTTCTTCAACCCACTTATCCGATTCTTCGATGCTTTCTGCGTGATCGCCTTTGAACATCTCAGGGACATAATCGAACATGAAACGCTCTCCTTCACTGTTGGTAAGACGTCCACCTTCGCCACGAACACCTTCTGTGACAAGGATTCCTCGTACAGATGGAGGCCAAACCATTCCAGTAGGATGGAATTGAATAAATTCCATATCACGGAGTTCAGCACCAGCCCACATGGCGAGAGCGTGACCGTCTCCGGTGTATTCCCAGGATCCGGAGCAGACACTCCAGCACCGAGTGATTCCGCCAGTGGCGAGAATGACAGACTTCGCAGAGAAGGCATGGAATTCACCATCGACACGAGTGTATGCGACACATCCGGTGACACGGTCTCCCTCCTTGAGGAGATGGCGAACGGTGTATTCCATGAAGATGTCAATACCTTCGTGTATTCCGCGTTCTTGTAGTGTACGAATGATTTCGAGTCCAGTTGAATCTCCAACGTGAGCGAGTCGAGGGAATGTGTGTCCACCAAAATTTCGTTGATTGATGAGTTGCTTCGGTGTGCGGTCAAAGACTGCACCCCATTGTTCGAGTTCGCGTACTCGGTCCGGAGCTTCCTTTGCATGGTATTCAGCCATACGCCAGTCAGCAAGCCACTTACTGCCTTTCATCGTATCGTGGAAGTGAACCTTCCACCCATCACGAGGATCAGCATTTTGCAAAGCAGCAGCACAGCCACCTTCGGCCATGACTGTATGCGCTTTTCCAAGAAGAGATTTTGTGATAATTGCGGTCTTAGCACCACTGCGGGCTGCTTCAATTGCAGCACGTAGGCCTGCTCCACCAGCACCGATAACGACCACGTCATATTCGTGTTTCAAGTATTCTTCAGTCATTTAATCACCCCAAAATTACGAAGGCCATGTCATTGATGTGCCCTTCCGCCACTGCAAGCGTCCACAAGTCGCCCAAGAATACGAACCCAAGGCTGGTCCAAAACCAAAAGCCGTGTGATCTGTTGAATACGCTGATTCTTTTGAAGAGTTTACCACGAAGTGCGGAAATGCCACTGACCCATCGGTCGAGGCTACCACCAGCAAGATGGCGAAGAGCGTGACAAGATGTGACATACATTGTCAGCAAAAACGCTTCAGTTCCCATGATGAATGTACCAAACGAGAAACCCCATCCTTCATCGAAATGCAAAGTGTGGGTGACATCCCACCACTTGATGGCGATGATGATGATTGCAGCATAGAGGAAATAGCGGTGAAGGTTGTTAAAAATAAACAAGCGCTTCTCTCCACCATATCCAATCTTCTTGTTGATATCAGGTTCGTCAACCCAGCACGCAGTTGGGCTTTGGAAGAACGTTCTGTAGTAAACACGACGCATGTAATAGCAGGTTCCACGGAAACCAAAAGGAATCCAAAGGACAAGTATTGCAGCATTGACCCAACCTGGATGTTCCCATTCATTGAGGCCAAAAAGGTCCCATTCCAAGATGTTTGGAGAGAAGATGGGTGACATTACCGTAGAGCCTTCAAGATCGTAGGAAATACTGTCAGGGAAGATGACGAGTCGCCATGCTGTATAGAAGAGTGCTGCAGTTAATGCAATACCCATCGCAATTGGTTGTCTCCACCATTTGTCTATTCGGTCTGTACGTCCCAAGCCGTTGATAACTGGAAGTTTGATGCCTTCGCCCATGAAGTTCACGTCCTCCCAGAATCTGGGAATGCTTCATCCAAGGACTCGGGGTCTTTGAGGTTGGCCCTTTAGCCTCGAGATATTTCTGCTACAAAATGAGGGTATAATCTAACGATTAGACCAATTCATTCCAGTCGACTTGTGCTTCAACCATTTCGATTTCTTCGACATCCATCTGTGCCAGTTGAAGTTTTCCGGAGAGTTCATCGTTGACAGCATGCCAGTACGAATAGGCTTCAATGACCCAAATACCGGACTCACGGGTGCCGTTTCCAGAGCCTTTGACTCCACCGAACGGAAGGTGAGCTTCAGCACCAGTTGTGGAGTTGTTGATACCTGTCATACCTGCCTTGATTCCTGTCTTGAACCGATATGCTTCCAATCGATCGTTGGTGTAGATTGCAGAAGAGAGTCCGTATGGGCTAGCGTTGGCAAGGTGTAGGGCATGATCGAAATCATTTGCCTTGCAGATTGTGACCGCTGGGCCAAAGACTTCTTCGTGGAAACACTCCATGTCTTCAGTCACTTCTGTGAAGACGTGAGGCCACATGAACACACCGTCTTCTGCAGTTCCAAGGAAGTTTGCAGGCTTGTTGTCGCTGGTAATTCGACCCTTGCCGAAGATTTGTTTTGCACCAGATTCGAGGCACATATCCACGCCAACGAGGAAATCCTTAGCGTACTTTTCAGAAAGCATTGGACCGTAAAGAACACCGTCATGAGCAAGCGAATCTCCAATCTTTGTTGCTTCCACCTTGGCCATGAACTTGGCCATGAATTCATCATAGACATCCTTGTGGACAATGAGGTTTCCAAGGGATGTGCAACGTTGCCCTGCAGTTCCAAATGCCCCCCAATAAGCGCCTTCTACAGCGTTATCGAGATTTGAACTTGGCATAACAACAAGAGGGTTCTTTCCTCCAAGTTCAAGAGAACATGAGACGAGGTTTCGTCCACAAACTTCACCGATCATCTTACCGACTTCTGTTGAACCAGTAAAGGAGATTTTGTTGACACGTCCCTCGTCAACTGCGTCGACGAGGTATTGTCCTGCTCCGCTTCCTTTTCCATGAACAAGATTGATGACTCCATCAGGAAGTCCAGATTCATGCATAATTCGAGCGAGAGCAAACGAGAGCAAAGGAGCATCTTGTGGACTCTTCCAAACGCATGTGTTTCCACACATAATCGCTGGAATCATCTTCCAGAATGGTACAGCTGCAGGGAAGTTGCACGCGTTGATAATTCCACAGACACCGAGAGGTCGTCGGTAAGTGAACAGTTCCTTGTCAGGCAATTCGGAGTTGACTGTTTGACCATAGAGTCTTCTTCCTTCGGATTGGAAAAAGAGGCAGGTGTCGATTGCTTCCTGAACGGATCCAGCCGATTCCTTCAGCGTCTTTCCAATCTCTCTT
>JABGWN010000060.1 GCA_018645535.1 Methanobacteriota archaeon | reverse complement strand
TTCAGAATATGTTACGGTTCGAAGACCGGCAACAAAATCATCAATTGATTTTCCATGGTAAGAAAGAAGTCGCACATCGTGGAGTGAAAAATCACATGGGTTTCCTACAAATGTTGTTTTGTTGTAATCCTGCTGGATGTCCTTTTCAAACGTAGGTTGTGGTTCTGCAGGACGAACTGCATCGTGATTACCAGGTAGCATAATGCATTCAACCCAATCTGGTAAGAGATCAAGTAAACGTGCAAATTCAGTATATTGGCCAAACAAGTCAGGTATGGCAAGTTCCTTATCTTGTCCTGGATAAATACCGACACCATCAACACAATCTCCACTCAAGACAAGATATTTGATTGTCTTAGCCAATGGATCTGTTTGGAACCAGCGGACCATCTTGTGCCATTGTGCTTCTAAAAACGTCTTTGACCCTACGTGTATATCTGATAGGAATGCAACACTAACTCCAAAATTAGCACTTGCTTTGTCGTGTTTATCCTTCATAGGGAAGAATAAATCATCAACATAGAATATGTCGCCTGTTTGAGAAAATGAACCGCTTACGCCTAACACGTCATCTGGCATAAGCCCAGCTTCTACAACTTGCTCATGCATCCGATCTCTATCATCGCCTTGCCGAATTGTCAGTAAACAATTCATTTCACCGGTTTCATCCTCTAAGCCAAACATAAGATGTCCATTTTTTGTATGCCTAGGCTCATTGACAAGTCCAATTGCAACAGCCAAATTTTCGTATCCTTGATATCGTCTATATTCTACATTCAATCTACCGATTTCTTGAGGCTTTCTTGGTAATCGAGAATTAGTAACGATCATTTTCCGGATACTATCGAGACGGTCGTTAAAGCATGCTTGTATGTCTCCCATTTTACCTTCTGTTGTACTGTTTCCAGTAATGTCGTAATGAACAAAAATGTCTAAATCCACATCTGTAGCTAGCCCTGAAAAGTCCTGTTCTCTCCAATCAGGAAGATTATTTCTGTACTGAATCTTTACTGGCTCTGATTCTTTAATCGGCGCAATTGTTCTACCAATAGGTTGAGTCATTTTAGCAGGTATTGGTTGCTTTTGTTTATCAAACTCAGCGATCATTTGGTCAAGAATAGATGCTGTGAGCATTCCACGTTGGAATCCAATCTTTTCACCCTGTTTTAGAATTTCAATTGGGTTCACTTGTGCAAGTAGAATCTCTTTTACACCTGCTGTGACAAGTATTCCTTTACTCATCAATTCCTGCGAAATCGACCCCCACTGCGCAGACATATTTCCTTAGAGGGGTCGACCCTCCAAAAGGGTTGACGTTCAATCTTCTTGTGATTCATCGTCCCAGTGAACATCGAGTCCCATATCCTTACCCTCATCTGGGTTTTTACCGGACCATGTTTGAGATTGCCAAGCAGTTTCTTGTGCAGCAGCCGCAGCACGTTTGTTGCGTTCAATTTCTGCCAGCGCATTTTCTCGAGCCTTGTTTTCACGTTGTTCAAGATCTTTCAATCGGTTCGTTTCTGCTAATTCCATTGCTTGGTCCCAATGTCTGATCGCAGTAAGCAAAGCGAAGTGGACAAATCCTTCTTTGTTCTCTTGGCGGTTTCCACCGATTTGTGTCGCTTCTGCAATTGCCCATGTCTTCGATGCAATTCCAACATAGACATAACCAACTTTCTTTGTGGAACCATCATTTCCTGGCCCAGCAATTCCTGTTATTGAGATGGCAATATCGGCATCTGCACGAGCAAGTGCTCCTTGTGCCATTTGAATTGCGACCTCTGCTGAAACTGCGCCTTTCTTTTCGAGCAATTCTCGACTAACATTTAGTTCCTGGATTTTAGCTTCGTATGAATATGTGACCCATGATTGGTTGAACCATGCACTCGCACCAGCAATATCGGTGAGCGTACTCGCAAGCAAACCACCGGTACAAGACTCTGCAATTGTGACGGTGTAGCCGCCTTTGAGTCGGCGGACTAGCCTAGCTGCAGTAGCTTGTGCTTCCTCGTCCATTGTCTAAACGCGGTTGCGCATCTAATTTGAGGTTATTGGATACCTCTTGTTTCAAATACATCTCTGTACACGGAAGGCTGGGTCTGTGGTCTAGGGGTTTATGACGTCGCCCTTACAAGGCGAAGATCGAGGGTTCAATTCCCTCCGGACCCATTACCAGGTGTAATCTTCGAGGTTACCACTATCGTTTGCAATTACTTTGGTGATTCCACTTTTTTTAGCGAATTCCTCTGCGTCGATCTGTTCCGATACGAGCATCAAATGGACTGCTCGTTGCCATAGTCCTGGAATAATTTCTTCACCTCTATGGTCAACTCCGATAAGAATTCCATCCAATTCTGCAAACATTAGTGCTCCAGTTGCAGATTGTAAATCTCTACTTGACATAAGCAGCCACCGTGCTCCACTCATTTCTTCACGGAGGTTGGTTCCTAACTCTGAGAAATATAGGATTTTCATCTTTACACCATCCTATATCGTAACAAGGCGATAACTCCACCCATGTTGTCGAGTTGTTCGCCTGAATCATGGTCAGATGAACATTGAACAAGTTCAGCCCCTATGTCGCTAATACCTTTAACCCAAGAAGAAACAGGAACGCCATCAATCATTGCTGCTGGGTCTCTAAGTATATCGGCTGAAACGAGTAATGTTTCGATTGCACCTTCATTCATGGCCTTTGCCAATTCCTTTTCACCATAGGCAACTGCTCCATTCTTACTCAAACGGAGCCAGACTTCTTCCAGTAATTTTATTTCTTTACTGATGGCATGTTGAGAGAGTAGTTCATCTGCCAATCCCTCTCGAATAATTTCATTGGCTCCTGAACGACCTGCCATCGATGTAGATACAAGTCGAATACTGCGTTGTGGTTCCTGAGTAAGGATCACATTACGCAGTCGTTCTCTAGCATGGCCTGGACCACATAGAATCATAGGTTTATTCGCAGTAGTTGCAGCGAGTATTTCCTTTGCGACTTGTTGTTGAAATGATTTAGCAACAGATTCACTTGTTCGAATATCACCACGTTTTCCACCTCCGCGCATCGTCCATGTAGCGCCTTCTCGTAGTCCCCGCCTCGTTACTTCAAAAAGAATAATTTCATCATTCTCGACAACGATGATAGAAACATTGCTCTTCTTATCTGAGGTCATTGTTTCCTCAAGCAGTAGTCTGTCATACTCTGGAAACCCACTTAATGAATGGAGTTCAATCTCATCACCCACTTCGATAAGATGGGTATGGTGTGATCCGACATCTATTGGTGCTTGTTCAATAGTGCCATGGATTCGCAGAATATTGGAGTAGGTTTTGTATTCTGTGGTGAGGATTCTAAGTTGAATCCACATCTTTTTTCGCTCAGCAGCTTTAGCACGATCTCCCGATTCTGCAGTGGTTGTATCCCTGCGTTCTCCAAGCATTGCAAGGCTTCTTCCTGAAACCGCAAATCTAGCAAGTACCCATAAGTCATCTTCAGAGTCAATCCGAAGTTTCCAATGTTGCTCGCTTTGCTTCAGGAGTTGCATTCAGAATCACCCGAACACACCAACGAGATTCCCATCCTCATCCATATCCATGTCATTTGCAGCAGGACGCTTAGGTAATCCTGGCATGGTCATGATTGATCCAAGAATGGCAACGACGAATCCTGCTCCTGCATTCAATCTGAATTCACGGACTGGTAACTCAAAGCCAGATGGTGCTCCAAGCATTCCAGCATCGTGTGAAAAAGAGTACTGAGTTTTAGCCATGCAAACAGGAAGATTACCATACCCCCATTCTTTGATTTTCTTCAATTGACGTAGAGCAGGCGCTTCAAAGGTTACATTCGATGCTCCATACATTCGGGTGGCAATTGCTTCAACCTTATTTTCTATTGAATCATCAGGGCTAACCAGTGGCAAAAAGGGTCGTCCTGCAGCCACATGATCGTGTATGGAATCCACTACAGCGTTTGCAAGTGCCTCTCCACCTTCTCCACCCTTTGAGTGAACTTCTGTTCGACAAACTCTGCTTGCACCACTTGCTCGTGATGCTTCTTCTATGGCCTCGAGCTCAGAATCAGTATCGCTCGCAAATCGATTAATTGAAACAACGACAGGGACTCCAAATCGAAGCATATTCTTGATGTGTCGGTCAAGATTCGAGGTTGCTCCAGCCACAACAGCGGTTACATTCTCAGTTTCGAGTTCTTCCTTCGAAGGTCTGTATCCTCCACGTTCACCAAAGGCCTTCCCGTGAAGTTTCATCGAACGAACTGTGACATTCATTACAATGCAATCGGGAGCCTTTCCAGAGGTTGCAGCCTTAATGTGCATGAATTTCTCAGCACCCATGTCGCTTCCAAAGCCTGCTTCTGTAACGACATAATCTGCACAAGAGAGTGCGATTCTATCAGCCACAATTGATGAGTTTCCATGAGCAATATTCGCAAATGGTCCGCCATGAATAAACGCAGGATTTCCTTCTAATGTTTGTACGAGGTTCGGTAAAAATGCATTGCGAAGGAGCAAGGCCATTGAACCAGCTGCCTCGATATGCTCAGCCTTAATTGGATGACCCTCTGTAGATTGAGCGATAACGATCTCTCCCAAACGATGTCGAAGGTCACTGTAATCCTTCGCAAGAACAAGAATGGCCATGATTTCAGAAGCAGCTGTTATGTCAAATCGATCTTGGCGTACGTTACCATTTGCAGGACCTCCAAGGCCAACGACAACATCTCTGAGTGAACGGTCGTTAAGATCAACAACTCTTGGCCAAAAGACTCTGTTCGTATCAATTTTACAGTGATTACCATGTTTGATATGATTGTCAATTAAAGAAGAAAGAAGATTATGCGCAGAGGTTACTGCATGTAGGTCTCCTGTGAAGTGGAGGTTAATCTCCTCCATGGGAAGAACTTGTGAATTACCTCCACCTGCAGCTCCACCTTTGATTCCAAAAACAGGACCCATGGACGGTTCTCGAATAACACATGTCGCATTCTTTCCAATTCTGCAAAGCGCTTGAGTAAGTCCAATCGTCGTTACCGTCTTTCCTTCTCCAAACGGTGTTGGGTTTACCGAGGTGACAAGGATAAGGTTTCCTTTGGAAGAAGAAAAGCGTTGCTTCATCCCATCCCAGGATATTTTCGCCATACTCGATCCATATGCAATCAAGTCACTTGATGGAATACCTAACTTCCAAGCAATTGCTTCGATAGGTTCCAATTCAGCCTTCCTTGCAATCTCCAAATCACTGGCCATAATTTCCATGCAAAGCAGTTTGGCTTTCAAAGAAACCCCTGTTCAGAGGTTAAACTGTCTAATTTGGGGGTTCTTCGGGTTAGACCGAATCACTCTTCTTTCATCGAACCGAGATAATCTGGCAAATCAACACCAGCCATCTTGGCTACGTCATGAACTGGAGGCAAGGAACGGATGAGGGAAGAAACAAAGTTTGCAGTGCTTCCTCCTTCGCTTCCACCTGCACCTGAATCCCAAACGGTGATCTTGTCGATTTGTAGGTTTGCGATTGCTTCAGTTTGTCGAGCAACGATTTCTTCAATCTTCTCAACCATGAGGAGAGTAGCTGCTGCCTTTACATCGCCACCTGCACTTGAAACGAGTTGCTTGTATCCATTTGCCTTTGCTTCAAGAACCGCTTTGGTACCTTCTGCTTCAGCATTGTAACGAGCAAGTGTTGCATCTGCTTCACCACGTGCAATACGTCGTATGCGTTCTGCTTCTGCTTCGGATGCAATCTCAATTTGAGTCTTAGAAATCTCTTCCTTTACAATCTCTTCAGCACGTAGACGCTCTTGTTCCAGCATATACTGGGCCTTTTGAACTTCCATCTCTGCAGTTCTTCGAGCAACTTCAGCACGTTGCATTGCATGTGCCTCTTTCTCATTGAGATCCGCTTGATACGATGCAATTTCAGCACGAGACAAGTTTTCTCCTTGAACACCAAGTGCTTCT
>JABGWN010000006.1 GCA_018645535.1 Methanobacteriota archaeon | reverse complement strand
CCCAACAGATTCAGCATGCGCTGTGGCAGGTTGGAAAATTAATGGTGATGTCAAGAAATTCTCTCACCGTCACCCTCGTCAAAATGAATTCTTCTTTGATTCAAATCGTAAGAGGATGAGTGTAATCCACGAATATGAAGGAGAACATTGGGTCTTTTCCAAAGGAAGCGGTGGCGGATTTTCACCACTCACCAGTTCAAAAATTGTTGACAACCAAATTGTTCCTCTTACCGACGAAGACCGGTTGAGAGTTAAAGAATTGAATCGGGATATGGGCTCACAAGCAATGCGTGTTATCGCATTATTTGCTAGAAAGGTCGAAGAGGGTGAAGACATCACCAATGTGATGTCAATGGAGAATAATTTGACATTCCTTGGTCTCGTTGGAATAATGGACCCACCTCGGCCAGAAGTTAGGGATGCGATTGAAACCTGCCAGAGAGCAGGAATCAAAGTCAAAATGATTACAGGGGATCAGCATGTTACTGCTGCAGCAATTGGCAAGGAACTTGCTATTACCACCGGAACACTCCCTCCTGTTGATGGAAAAGACCTTCAAGAAATGTCTGATGAAGACTTGTTAGAAGTGTCTCAAAACATTTCCATTTTTTCAAGGGTTACGCCCGACCAAAAGATGCGGATTGTATCCTCGCTTCAAGAGCAAGGGGAAATCGTTGCCATGACCGGTGACGGCGTTAACGATGCGCCTGCCCTGTCAAGGGCAAACATTGGTATTGCAATGGGCATTGCTGGTACCGATGTTGCTAAGGATGCTGCAGACATGGTATTACAAGATGATAACTTTGCAAATATTGTCCATGCGGTTGAAGAAGGTAGGAAAATTTACCAGAACATTCGAAATTTCGTTCGCTACCAAGTATCAACCAATGTCGCTGCCGTCGCTTTAATTATCGTATCAACGTTCATCTTTGGCTGGAATTTACCGCTTACGGCCACACAAATCCTGGTCATCAATATCCTCATGGACGGGCCCCCTGCGGTTGCTCTTGGCGTTGAAAAGAAGCACGGAAACGTCATGAGTCGTCCACCGCGTCCCGTTGACGAAGGACTCCCGAATATGGGTGATATATCCTTGATTTTCTACTTAGGCGCTGTTATGGTTACGGGTACACTCGCCATCTTCTTCCTTGCAGGTGGTGGACTGGCACAATGTGAACTCCTTTCTACAGATTCATCTGCGGATTCTCTTGCTATGAGAGAGGGATGCCTTCTTGGAAACCAAGCGGATATTGATGATTGGGAAATTTACGCCGATGGTCACTTTGAACATGCTCAAACCATGACATTTGCAGTGTTTATTGTATTCCAGTTGTTCAATGTGATGAACTGCCGCTCAAATGAACAAAGCGTTATGGAACTTGGTCTCTTTTCCAACCGTGCGATCAATTTAGCATTAGTAATCTCTTCAGGATTGCTGCTCTTCTTTGTTCAACTCGCAAACGCAGAGATTCCATTAATTGGAATTGAGATTGGACAGCTTCTGTCAACGACAACATTGACCCAAAACGATTGGATTGTTATTGTTCTTGTATCCTCTAGCGTTTTCGTGATTGAAGAATTTAGAAAATTATTGGTTAAATCGAAATTCTTTGCAATTCGAACACAGTGATGAGAAGCACATCTTCATGAAGGCGTTGCGCTAGGGCGTTCCATGGAGAACTGGTCATCGAACCGGAAATTGGCAGGCTCCCATGCGGACTGGCAGGTGCGATTGGCAGATACACTCAAGCCATTATCGGATTGGTCAAACGCACTTCATGACATTGTGAAGAAAGTCATGGACGGAACTCAACTCAGTCTTGACGATGGTGTGAGGCTGTATGAGCACCCGGATCTCCATGAAGTTGGCCGTCTTGCCCACCACGTTCGAACCGCTCGGTTTGGGACTCATGCCTACTTTAACAGCAACGTACACATCAATCAAACCAATGTTTGTGTTCTTGCTTGCCGATTCTGCGCCTTTCGCCGCGGTCCAAAAGCAACTGATGCTTATTCCATGGGCATTCAGGAATACATCAGCGATTTAGAGCGTTATGCTCCCCATGTTGACGAGGTACACTCCGTTGGTGGGTTACATCCTGATTGGGATGTATCTCACTATGAATCTCTATTCAAGCGAGTCCGAGAGGAGTTCCCTCACGTTGCAATCAAGGCACTAACAGCAGTAGAAATCAAACATCTCGGGCAACTTTCATCAATTCCTACCAAAGAAGTACTTTCTCGTTTGCATGCTGCAGGCCTTACATCTTTACCAGGCGGTGGTGCAGAAATTCTAGATGATGAAGTTCGCGCAATAATCTGTAACGGTAAGGAAAGTTCGGAAGAATATCTTCGAATTCATAAGGAGGCTCATGAACTCGGTATTCCTTCAAACTGTACCATGCTGTTTGGAACAATTGAATCACTTGAACAACGCGTTCAGCACATGATTTCAATCAGAGACCTTCAGTCCCAAACCTCAGGTTTCCAATGCTTTGTACCCTATCCGTTCCTCCCCGATTCATCCCGTCTACCGCAGGCACAACTTGCAACGGGTTCAGAAGTTCTACGTACAATTGCAGTCTCAAGACTCGTGATTTCTAATGTGCCTCACATCAAGGCATACAGAATGAACAT
>JABGWN010000059.1 GCA_018645535.1 Methanobacteriota archaeon | reverse complement strand
TTCTGAACCAAAGATTACCACTCCCCTACCTGTAACTGAGCCTCTTGCGACCTCCCAGCCATTGTACCCTACGCAAAGCTACGAACCTGTTCAACCGATGCAACCAGTCGTTGCAGAATTAACTGTTGAAAATCAGTGGACGGATGAAGCTGGCCACACATGGCGACAAATGAGCGATGGTTCCAACCTTTGGTGGAACGGAAGCGATTGGCAAAAGGTATAGGGTTCTCTTGATAAAATCTAAGAGAGATGCTCTCTTCGATTCTACATGGCCATTATTCTACTTGAAGATTTAAGTCGACACTACGGTGAAGATGAAACGCTTGTCAAGGCACTAGACAGTGTTTCAATTTCAATTGAAAAAGGAGAAATCGTTGCTTTACTTGGTCCATCTGGATCCGGAAAAACAACGCTCCTGAATACGATTGCAGCCCTCGATGTACCGCTTGAAGGTACGTACCTCTTCGAAGGTGAAGAAGTCCCTCTTGGACATGTTGAGAAAATGACCACATTTCGAAGAGAGAACATCGGATACATCTTCCAATTTTTCAATCTCCTTGCAGATTTAACAGCTCTTGAAAACGTCCTTCTCGTTCAGGATTTGTCAGGTTCACGAAACAAGGATAAGGCCCTGGAGTTACTTGATTCTGTTGGATTAAAGGGTCTTGAAGACAGATTCCCTTCTCAAATGTCTGGAGGGCAGAGGCAACGAGTAGCGATCGCCCGTGCACTGGCAAAGAGTCCACGAATTATTCTTGGTGACGAATTAACAGGTAACCTCGATACTGAAACGTCGACAATGGTTATGGAAGCGCTCATCAAGACTTGCAGAAAAGAGAAGATGACGACTATTTTCGTCACCCATGATGAATCGCTTACGCGGTTCGCTACTCGGATTATTCGACTTGATAGTGGTAAAGTTGTTGATGATGAAAAAGGCGGATTGAAGAGTATTGTTAACACAACAAAGTTCGTTGCTGAATCTGTTGTTGAGGAAGCAGTAGGCGGAGTAAAGAAGATGACGTCGAAAATCAAAGACATTGCCCGAACAATTGTGGAGTGATTTCGTGAATATCCTGCTGCTTCGTCGCTTGTCACGCAGTCTTATGCGGACAAAGTTGCGAGTACTGACGGTTGTATTGCTCATCACATTATCTGTTTATGCAGGTATTGTCTTTTCAGAACACTCTCGTAACGCAGACCAAGTGTACGATGACTTTTACAGCGAAACAAATTTTTCAGATTTAGTGGTAACAACCTATGAGATCGATACTCGAGATAACCTCTCAGCAATATGTGAATCCTTTGAGACCGAGGCATGTGAAACAAGCCTCGTCCTTTCGGGCCAAGCAAATAGGATGGTCGATTCTGACGAACCTGAATGGTTAGTTTCTACCTTTTATGGGCTTGAAAACGGTTCGGTCAATTCGATATGGGCTGTTGAAGGATCTGTCGATCCAGGTGAAGGCCAAATCGTCATCGATGCCCATTTCGCTCAAGACAAGGATATTGAAATGAAGATTGGTGATTCAATAGAAGTGATTGTTGGGGAAGGTGGTTTTCAAACCTTAGAAGTCGTTGGCTTTGCAAACAGTCCTCTCGAATTATTTTATGCGGAACCTGGCTCAATTCTACCTCAAACCTCAACCTTTGTCGTAGGCTATCTCGATGCTGAATATCTAGCGAGTATCTCTGGAAACACGCCTGGTGCAAGGAATACATTGGGCATTGACCTTGATGGGACGCCCGCTTTTGATTTATCCGATACTGAAGAGAACGAAGGTGAAGATCTCCAGTTGCTAAAAGACAGTATCTCTGCATACATGACTGAGTCTGAAACAAACGGGACCGTCGTTGATCGTGGGGAATTGAGTGCAGAACTTCTTCGATTGGACAAGGAAGGAATTGAGAATTCAACACCGTTTATTTTGGGAGTTCTTCTCTTCATCAGTGGTCTTGTCATCGCCGTATCCCTCGATCGATTAATCCGTACTCAAGCGCGTGAAATCGCTGTATTGAGAACAATCGGGACTTCAACAAAAGACATCATGTTTGGATATCTTCTGATTCCACTTGTTCTCGGAATACCAGGTGTCCTAGTGGGTGTTTTACTCGCCATGTCTTCCATTGGTTCAGAGGGTTTCACATCATTCTATTTCTCATTCCTTGGAATCCCAGTCGTTGAAACACATCACTACACCGACATCATTTTGACAATCAGTCTCTCTGCTCTTGGCATTATCTTCCTCTTTGGTATTCGCCCAGCATGGAAAGCAGCACGGTTGCAACCACTGGAGATTCTGGGTCAAGGAACACAGCGTACACCGAACAAAATCATCTCTTCATTGACATCTAAACTCCCCCCTGGAATCGGCTTAGGTCTTCGCTCAACCTTCAGAAAGCCCGCACGTCTGGTTGTTACTCTCCTTGCTCTTTCTCTAGCGATGGTCATTCTTGGGGGAACAATGATGTTCATTTCTGGTTTCACAGGAGCGTTTAATGAAGCAGTTGATGAGCAAGAAAACTGGGAATATCAAATTGCAGCTTATCCTTCAAATATTGATAACATCACTCAATGGGCTGAAAATGACACTCTGTCCTATGAGCTTACACTGATAACTCAGGCGACTCTTTATGATTCAAACAAGATTTTGACACTCAAAGGATACGATGTTGTCTCGGAAAGTGATGATGGAATGCATCGCTTCAATCTACTCGAAGGAAGACTCCCTGTTCAAGGCCAAGCAACTCCGGAAGTAATTCTTGATGAAGGATCTGCTGAACTCGAATCATACTCAATTGGAGACACGTTAACCATTGATTTTGAAGGAATTCAACACGATCTCGAAGTTGTTGGAATTGCCCGAGAACTGACTCGTTCGGTCCATTTCCATCGAGCAGACCTCTCACCCATTGTAGATTCTGAAGCCAATGGCGCATGGGTTGTTCTTTCAGATGAAGGAAATATCGAAGACATTCGATTCTCAACAATATCAATTATTGAAAAGCAAGCAATGGTCGAAGGATTCAATGAATTAATTGATCAACAAAAGAATGCAATGCAAGCCGTTTATGTCCTAGGAGGAATCATGGCCATTGCAATTCTTTTCAACACCCTCTTGATCAATCTGAGTGAACGAGATGCGGAACTTGCAACATTGAGAGTCTTGGGGGCGAGTCGTACCCGATTAGCCGTGATTCTTACCGTTGAACACACGTTCATTGGACTGGTTGGAGGGATAGCAGGAGCGCTCGCAAGTATTGCATACTATGCAGCCATGTCAAATGCGTTCTCAACATGGGCGTTCCATATTCCTGTGATTATCAATACCGTGGTTTTCTTACAAATTATTGGCTTCGTCCTCGTCGCAGCTTTATTGACAACACCTGTTGGAATCTTACGAATTGGTAGAATGAATTTACTGGAAGTCGTAGCAAGACACGAACGATGAAAACGTTTGAAAGCATTGCCTTTCTGGATAAATCATGTACAATAAGGTGGTCAAAAGAGTAGCTGGAATGGTTATTTTTACCATCATCTTTCTGGCCTTTTTCAATAGTCCAGACACGAATTGGGAACGTGTCAATGCCGATACCTTTGAGCAATCGATCATGGACAACCCTGACGCCCTTCTCCTCGATGTTCGTACAACAGCAGAATGGGAGCAGGATGGGCATTTAGAGAACGCTGTTCTGATTCCGCACTCCGACCTTGAATCTCGCTCAAATGAGTTGCCTGAGGATAAGGAAGAACTGATTCTGTTGTATTGCCGAAGTGGAAATCGTTCACAAGATGCTGCTGAAACACTTATCGATTTAGGCTATACAAATATCATCGAACTTGCCACAGGCATCAACGGTTGGAAGGATGCAGACAAACCTGTTCTGTATGGTGAGTGACGTTTCGTCGCTCACAGTGATGCTGCAAGAGCAACGACTGCGTCATAGTCTGGCTCAACACCAGGATTTTCTGCAACCCAGCGATGTTGGACAACACCGTTCTTATCGATAACGACAACTACTCTGTTGGCAGAAACGTAGCCTTCGATGCCACCAAGGCCGACAAATGCAGCGTCATATGCTTCCACAACTTCTCG
>JABGWN010000058.1 GCA_018645535.1 Methanobacteriota archaeon | reverse complement strand
TATTCGGATCGGTAGGAGCGAAGCTTGGCGCATCCATACTTATATTCCCATCAGAAAAAGATTCAATGGACACATCAACCCAGTGAACGTCAGATGTAATTTTTAACATTGCCATAGAGGAATTAGGATAGGCATAAATTCGTTTTACTGTATTTTTACTGACCTCAATTTCTGGCATTAATATCCAATCTGATCCAATTTTTACAGTTAACTCCACCTTGATATTCTCAACCATAGGTGCAAGTTTTACTAAATTCGTTTCTTTGAAACTAAATGCAGTCTGTGAGTGTGTGTGGCCTATTTGTGTAAATGTGAAAGTGTTATCATCAATTTGCTGTGTGAGGGATTTTGAATGAATTGAACGTTGTAATGCATAGGCGGATTGGGCGGCAGTTGTAGAAATTTTAACGATTAATCGACCGTCTTCGAGAATGTCGATGTATTCTGTTGATGTTAAGAGATCTGGATTAGTTCCAGTTGCAGATTCGATTAAGAGAGGAAGAGGCAATTCGATTGTTGAATTTTGAAAGGAGAAATCAAATCGAATATTATCTGACGTATGGTGGAGTTTGAACTCAACAAGATCTCCCTCAAGTACTTCGATAGCCCAATATTCTGGTGCTTCAGAACGAACTAATCCTGATTCAAACCAATCTGATGAATAAGAACCTGTAGAAATGGTGTTCAAGTTCCCTCGATGAACATCAATACAATCTACAGATGAGATGCAGCGACCATTTGAATCAAGGTCAAAGGAATCATCTGGGGCAGGGCGTTGTGATGGATGTTGAGTATCAGGGGCTACGAGTATAGAGGTTGTAATCGTCTCTGTCTCTACCGAAGATATCGAAATATTAGCTAAACCTGCTTCTGAAGCTACGACAGTTGCGATAGAGGTTGAGGTTGTTATTGAACCGTTTTCCTCAATCGAAACTGAGCAGAAATCACAACCTACTGCAACCGAGATTACGTCTCCTTCAGATACAGATTCTGAGATGTCATAACTCGTATCTGCATCGAGTGTTATCATCTGGACTCGTTCATCAATAACGAAAACAATGGGGGATTCATCTGCATGGGTGTTCAATGGTAATTGACAGAGAATAAGAATCGATAACAGAAACAGTCCAGTCCGATACCGTGTGTTCCTGCCTCCCATGCATTAGGGTCCATCCTCTAGTCTTTCAACACTTTCTTTTTCCGAGTAACATCCTTCAAGAAGCAGAGTACTCAGGGATAACTATGGCGGAAGGACTTGGGCGCACAGTCTTGCATCGTTACCGTTTTTCAAGAATATGGGGTCTCGGGAATAGAAGTGCACCTGTTGCTCAAACACCGTGTTTGATTTCTTCTTCCCACGATCCTATTGAATTACAAAGCATTGCGCCATTTCGTTCAAGTCAGACACGAACCATTCCTGCAAAACTGACAATCGATACTCCGCATTGCCTAACACCTCCAGATTTTGACGTACTAGGGCCCATCTTTGAAGCATCCATTGGCCACGTATTACCACCTTCGCTTGATGAAGCCAATGCTGGAGAATCCGCAGATTCAGGTTCAGTTTTACCGCTCTCATGGCAGCGATTACATCATGATCCTTCCCTTCTCGTTGCTGACTTGAAACCGCATATTGTCGTTTTAGTAGATGCTGTCCAACTCGCTGCACAAACGGGGAAGTTGGTTCAAGCAATCAGTGTCATCAAGAACAGATTTCCAGGTTCACTTCTTTGGACACCGGGTCTGGGTGGTCCTGATAACGCTGCCGTCCTTGCTTGGTTTGGTGTGGATATCTTTGACTTTTCTCGTTCAGGATTCGCAGTTGCCTCGGGTCATCTTCTCACAGCCTTCGGCCCACGTGCTCCGTTAGATGGAGAAGACTGTTCACCTGCTGTTGCAGTCGATCATTACGATCAATCACTGCGTTCAGTTCGCTCTGCAATCTCATCTGGTACTCTACGAACACTTGCTGAACAACAGAGTCTGAATAGCCCAAAACTCGTCGAACATATGCGTTTCTTCGATAAGATGATGAAATCATCTGACAATATCATGAGAATTCATCCCTTGGGTGTCAACCGAATTGATTACCTGAGCACAACGAGTCATCAAGATTCATCTGTTGAGCAGTGGGTGGATTTCATCTCAAATACCTATCAAGTCCCTGAAAAGTTGGACAATGTCCTTGTCCTGCTTCCATGTTCAGCGAGAAAGCCGTATCGCTTGTCTAAATCACACCGCAAATTCATCCAAGCACTCGGCACTAACGCTTGTCATGAGGTCATGGTAACATCACCTCTTGGACTCGTTCCAAGGGATCTTGAAGACGTTTGGCCTGCAGCATTTTACGACATACCGGTGACAGGGGACTGGTCTCGTGATGAACTCCATCGAATTGAATCGATGGTTCGAAACCTCGTGGAGCGACATGATTACAATCGTATCATTAATCACAGCGGAATGGTAATCGAGATTGAAGGATTCAACATTATCGATACAAGGCAAGGCGAAAGTTCAGGTTCTAGGACTGCATTGCATCGATTGACTGAAGCAGTCCAAACTGCAAAGGAAGAACTTCGTATCCATCGAAGGAAAGGTGAGAGAGTCAATCTCGACCGATTCATGAGCATCTCTCGATATCTTCACAAATCTGATGATTGGCTTAATGATTGTAGAGTGCGTGGAAAACCACCTCGATGGAAGATTGAACGCGATGGTAAACAAATCGCTCTGTGGTCATTCGAACGGGCAGGATTCTCTTTCAGTAAAGAGGCCGTGAAATATCTGGATGCCTGCTCTGCACTTCCGCGTGTGCATCTTGTTGATGATGTCAAATGGAAGGGGGATTTGCATTATGGAATCGTGAAATCTTTCGAGGCTGGAATACTCATGGGTCAAGATTTGATTGTCATGCAAAACGATGTCGCTATTGGACTTGCAAGGAGTATCGCTCCCGGATGGGAATGGTCAGGCACTCCCGGTCGTTTGGCAAAGATGCATCAACGAATTTAGTTTCATACAGCGATGCGATTAAGAAGGGAGAGCAAGTCGCAAGGCTGCTCGGAGTAGTTGATATGGCACGTATGTACGCATCTAAGAGAGGAAAAAGTGGCTCATCGAAGCCTTTCATGACCGAAGCTCCAGAGTGGTCTAACAAAGACGCTAAGGAGATTGAGTCCCTCATTCTTCAATATTTCAAAGACGGTATGTCCACAGCACAAATCGGAACAATTCTTCGTGATAAGCACGCTGTTCCAAATGTCCGACTCGTTCTCGGAAAGCGCATCGGTGCTGTTCTCAGTGAGAACGACGAAAGCGGAACCTATCCTGAAGATTTGATGAATCTCATGCGCCAAGCAGTCGCTATCATCGAGCATCTCACTACAAACAGCAGAGATCTCCACAACAAGCGTTCTCTTGGACTGACTGAAGCAAAGATTCGCCGATTAGGAAACTACTACAAGGCAGAGGGTCGTTTAGATTCAGACTGGCGCTACAAGCGTGACCAACTCAGACTTATTGTCGAGTGATTGGGAGCATTCATGTGTGACGGGGTTGAGGCCCCGTTGGGTCAGACATGCACGATTTACTTCAGACATCATTTCTTTCTCCACTGAAAGAAGACATTGTCAAAGCATCTCAATTCATATCAAATGGTCCGTTGGTTTTAGCAGCATCTGCTGATTTAGAAGGTCTACTTGCACTTGGTTTCCTAGAAGCCGCTCTGCTCGATGCAGGAATCTCCTATTCTCGTCGGTTTCTTCAACCTATGAAGCACGTGCCAAGAGATGAACAAAACATTGTTCCAAAATATAATGGAACCAAGATCGTGTTCATCGATTCATTTGGGAAGACAGATGATACGAATTCAGAAAATGTTCTGATTGTGAAACCGAAGGAAGTTGAAGTACAATTCCCTCATTCTGAACAGAAAAAGAGAGGTACTGTGGATGTGGTCATACAATCCTCTGCTCTTGCATCGATGATTTCCCCAACTGGAACTAAAACAACGAGTTTCCGTCCGTATGTTGGTGCAGGGCAGTGGCTAATGGAAGGTCTTGATACTACGATTGATCCAATTCATACCTTAGTGAGAGATTTTCTTAGAGATGAAGGTACGATCAAGGTTGTTCCCCTTCCTGAGATTTCGCAGCCGAATGTTGATATGATTCCTGGACTCTCTGAAAGGCGATTAAAAAAGTTAAGAGCATTATGGACTGATATGAATGCAAATCAACGTTCCCAAGCGTTATCTGAATTTTGTCTCCCTTCTCTTGCAACAGAGGGAATTTCGACAGCTCGATTTGAAGAGTTGATATGGAAGCGTATGGTTCTACCTAACCAAGAGAAAGACTTGGCCTCTATCCTCCATCTGTTGCAAAGCGAATGGCCAGAAGCCAAAGACGAAGCACTTCTTTTTGCGAGTCGATTACTTGATTCATGGCTTCGAACCGGGCACCTTTTCGAATCGACGGATTGAAACATCATGAGAGGGTGGCATAGTCATGGCGATTGAGAGACTATTAACAGGAAGTATACGAGAGCGTGTACAAGATTTGATGTCAACTGAAGATCTAATTATCGAGTCATTCAAAGACATTGTGAAGGATGAACTCAAACTTCACATCAGAAGCAAAATCGAAGAAGATCCAGATTTGCATGCAGAAATCCGCGAAGCAGTCTCCTACTATTTCCAGCAAAAAGCACGCTCGGTCTATGCAGAACTGAAAGCAACAAGAGCGGCAACTCGCCTGGGATTGCGCCTTCTACCTGATGAACTTCAAGGAGAGGTGGGAGAAGCCCTAATCGGCTTGTTTGAAAAGGAACTTGGAACCCTTTTGGACAAAGCTCTTTGAAACCAAAATCAAATCTTATCTTCACAGACTTGCGTTGAAGTTATACGTTGGTTGTGCAGCCATATATTTGGGGATAGAATGCAAAGACAAGCACTGCTCATATTGAGTTGCTTTCTGTTCGCGATAATTTTGCCTTCAAACCCCTTGATTGAACAGTCCTCAGCAGAAGACGTTACAGTTTGTTGTGATTCGACCGAAGCCGATTTGTATCTCCTCAGTTCAGAAGGGTCTTCAATCCTAAGCCCATTCGAAGATCTACTTTCTGAAACACCAACCTCGGCTTCGTTTGAATCAGCGCTAACTTCTCCCGAACAAATCGAGAAATGGGCACTTCCTTCTGGGTGGTCTGGAATTTTGCCAGAGGATACATGGTCTCTTGAACTCTATTATGAAGTGAGTGGCGCTGGTGGAGCAAACCTAGATTTATCTGCAACAGTAACCGTGGGAGGTTCAACATTCACGGGATATTTGGATAACGCGTCTAGTTTTGTTTCGGGCAGCGGAACTGTGACAATCGACATTCCAGTCGAGAGTGTTACTGTAAGTGGCACATCTGAGGTATCCCTCACATTAAGTGCAGGCAGAGTGGTGTTTATTGTACCACAGGGCCAAGATGCTAAGATTGAATTCCTCTGGGGCAGTGAAGCAGAAGATTCCAGAGTTTCAGCAAATCTACCTCTTCTCGATCTCTCCTTGCAAGAGCCTGTCGTAGAGGGCGATCTCGTCTATTTTGGTCTTCGAATAGAATCGCCATTTGGCATGGAAGCCCTCGTGTTTTCTGATTCAATAACTCTGAGTGTCAACGGAATTCTACTCGGTGGTGACCCAACAGAGGTTTCTGAAGGAGATGCCATACTTGTCATATGGACATGGGAAGGCGCCGCTGGTGGGGTTGAAACAGTTGATGTTTCAATGGAATACGTCCTCCAACCTGGCGTCAAACTTACAGGTTTGACCGTGTTTGAAGTTGAAACCTTTGACAGTAATGGTGGAAGTGGAGGGTATTATCCACTAAATGAACCACTACGATCTAGCGGGAGAGGTTCCCCATTGAGTATTACAATAGATTTGGAACTAGAATCCGAAGATAATGGTCTCCGCTTATCAAGGTCCAGCACGCTCCAAATTAGTGGTGAAATGGCTTTTTGGATGCGATGGGGAATGGATCACATGGGTGATGAAACAATACCTCTTTCCCCTGTCTTAAAGAATTTCCAAGCAGGATCTGTATCGGACGACGATCGTGGAAGCAGAGTTATTGAAAGTATTGAAGTCAATCAATTCGAGGGCTATATGGAATCGTATTACATTACATATTTCCAACTCGGGCTCGGTATAGAATCTGAGGAACTTCTTGGCGATCTTTCTGACGCAGATACGTTTGCGATTACTCTAGATTTGATGGGTGAGGAGAGAGTAACAAATGCACCCTTGAGCCTTCGTATTGACAGTTTAACGCCGGTACAAAGCGGGGTTTCTTACAATCTTCTTCGCTCTTTCATTAAAGCACAACCTTCTCCATTGTGGTCAGGTTATGACATCTCAGTTTCTGGCTCCAGTTCGCTTATGACCTCATTTTCAACCGTTGAATTGGATGTATCCGATGTCCTCGAAGTTGATTACTTACGATTCCCGTGGGGAGAAATGGTTACGATTAGAGGCGATGGACTTACTCAATCAGATGAATTTTCGATTACGACCAAACCAACTTCTTCTCCATTGCATGCGCCTCTTTCGTTAACCATCATCGTTGGGATAATACTCGCAGGTGGGCTTTGGCTAGCCTTCACCATGGTTCGACAGAAAAACCGTTATCCCCTGTTGATAGAAACCATTCTAATTCCGATAGTTTTCCTAATGCTATTCTTTGCATATCCTCCGCTATTTGTTCTGTTTTCAAGTACAGGGGTTGCCTTTGCATGGTTGGCAACTGCACTTGTTTCTCCGAAGTTAATCGATAATGGAATAAGAAATCCTACAAAAGCTCCGAACATTGTTACCAGTTTCCCTACAATCAATTGCCCTCAATGTGGTGTGCCCAACCCTGTGACGTCGGATGAACGTCCAATTCGTTTAGAATGCACTGGATGTGGAAGAATTATCAAGATCGTCGCATGATGTCAAAACTATCATGAACATCAACGTACAGGATATGCTATGAGCGAAACAGTAGCTGACCTCGTCCTTGATGATGAGCACGTAACAATTGGACTAGAAGATACGTTAGTTGAAGGATGTAAAAGGCTGGTAAGTATACCATCCGGTATTCTTGTTGTTCTCGATGATGATGACCAAGTGAAAGGTGTAATTGGACAACGACAGATGCTCAAAGCCATTGGAAATGGTATTGATGTCTCGGAAACAACATGCAAGGAAGTAATGGAAATGGATGTTCTAAAAGTACCTTTAACAGATGCAATCGCTGATGTCATTAAATCTGTTAATGAACGCATGCCACAAGCTGTCGTTGCAGTAAATGAGGACGGTGGCTTTGAAGGGTATTTCTCACCTGAGGATTACCGACAAGCACAATCAATACTCTCAGCAAACCCTTCATTGGGAACGCTCGAATGAACTACTCATTCGTGCATAAGCAGGAAGTCATTTTCTCGGATAATAGCATAACCGATTCGTTCTAACTGAACGATTGTACCTACTGGATATTTATGATCCTCAACAAGTCCTTGAATGTGTTCAATATTTTCTTGTAGTGGAAGAGTCAATGTCGCTTGTTTGGATGAGTCTGTTGAAACCCAATGGATAATTGGACGTCTGTCACTTCGAGAAATCGAACCTACCTGTCCACCAATTTCGATATCTGCGAATTCCTTTAGCCGGTATGTTGGATGTTTTTCATCTTCTTTTTCAATCAATATCTGATTGCTACTCATTGAGATTATTCTCATACCCATGGATTCATGGTTGGGGTGAACCGGAATCTCAATGTGATCTGGAATGTCTCCATGAAGGTCGATTTCAACAGGGTTTCGAACAAAGGACAAACGTGGGGCATCATCGTCAATTCGCTTGGTATTATGTGAGAAAAGAGTCGCCAATGGGACTGAAATATCTTTTTGAGTGACTCCGAGTTCAATCCAGAAGTTTCGAAGGGCTTCAGCTTGTATTCCTCGTAATTGAAGTCCTTGGAGCGTAGGCAGTCGTGGGTCATCCCACCCAGTGTATGCTCCACTTTCGATGGATGCTCTCATCTTTGATGTAGAAAATCCACCCCATTCGTGGACTTTCACTCGACCCCAATAGATCGTTTCAGGGTAATCCCAGCCAAAGTGTTCGTACAGCAAAGTTTGCTTACGTGTTGAATCCATAAGATCCTTGCCACGAACAATATGGGTCACACCTTGAAGTTGGTCTTCGACTGCACTTTGGAAATCCAATAGAGGCCATACTCGATAGGTGGAACCAATTTTCGGTCTTGGGTGGGGATTCTTTTGAGTATCCTGGATTCGTAATGCAGGCCAGTCTCTCAATGCAGGATTTTTCAGTTCCATATCGGTCTTGACTCGGACAACAGCATCTCCTGGTTTGTAGGAACCATCTAACATCATCTTCCATCCTTCTGCATTCATCTCCACTGATTTGTCTCGACATGGACAATTTTCCTTTGTTTCACGGAATGTCCGAAAATCTTCAGCAGGGCATTGACAGATGTAACCAAATCCTTCTTTGAGCATACGCTCTGCATGATCATAATACAACGGGATTCGATCACTTGCTAAGACGATTCGATCTGCAGGACGGCCTAAAAGCCACTCAACTTCTTTCGGAATGATGTCGTATGCGTCTAGCATTGGAGGTTTTACTGTCGTATCTGTGTCGTCAAATCTGAGAATAAGGGTTCCTTTGTGTTCATGTGCATAGGTGCCGTTGATGACAACTCCACGGGCATGGCCAAATGAAAGTGGACCATTTGGATTTGGGGCGAAACGGAGGACAATTTCTTTCTCCTCAGTATTTTTCAGTGGAGGTAGGCCTTCTCTTCGCTCTTGCTTTTGACGACCTTCGAGAAGATGAGGTGCTTCTCGTTGGAGAAGAGATTCGACATGATCCATTCCATTTTCCTGTGCAAGTGTATTTGCTTTAGCAACGGATTGAGCGACTAAGGGACCAATTTGTCCACCATGTTGACGAAGATCTGCTCGAGTACTCATGATTCTACCGATAACTGAACCTGCTGCTCCTTTACCATCGTATTCGAAGGCATTTTGCAAGGAGAGGTGCCAAATTAGGTTTTGAGTCTCAGCATCTGGTGACCACGACATAAACTGGCCTGTCATCATTGCTTCATGAACTCGTTGCTTCATCATCTTTCGAAAACAGGTTTGGTTCTGAAAGGTCTCTTTTCGGTAATGGGGTGGAATAATTATTCAACCAAAATCGTTTAACCGTAGCCCAAGACCAACGTATTTCCTCATGAATTCCATCTTCTTTAATCAAATAAGGTAATGCTTTCACAGTGTTTGGATCTGCAGGATAGCCACTTCCTACAGGGGCTCCTACGTCCACAGCAATGCGTTCAATTTCCATATCTCTGACTACCTTCGCAAGAATCGAAGCACCTCCAACAATACGATGGTTCGTGTCGGCTTTATGTTCTGCAATCATTGTTGTTTTTACCCATGGCCAACCAGTTAATCGTTCAGATATTCGATTACTAAATCGTTCTTCGTTGACGTCACATGCATCTAAAAGAATGTCAAGTTCTTGCGTAAATAAACGATGATGTCGGTTGAGTATTGAAGCAAAAAGATCGACTTCTAATATGTTTAGACCCTTGGCATATACTGCGTTATCAATACGATTTGGTTTGCAAATAATGGTGTCAACATACCAACCTCTTTCTGTTACTTGTTGGTTCAACCAATCGTAATGCAACTTTCGCTTTGCATGGGAAAGATGCTTTGAGTCTTCAATACACTGTTCTTCTAACATGTATTCATCCTCCTTTGGGATTGATAAAAGTCCGACCACGAGTGGTCCCAGGACTGGTCCTCTTCCAGCCTCGTCAACACCAATCAACCTCATCTTATCCCTCATAGGTCGAATTCGTCTTCTTTGTTATCCTCTAAAGGTAATGGAATCATCGTGCTTGGTTTGTTTGACATTAAATTTTGTGTGTCATGACGAATCGTTCGTTCAGCAACATCCTGAGCAGGTCGAAGATGTAGATTTTCATTATGGGGTTTTGAAATCCCTTCTGATTGAATAGAAGAAGCAAGTTCATCCATGTGTGCTTTTTGCGCTTCCAATGCGTGATGATCTAGAACCGTTGATGCCATGTTACGGATATCCTCTGAAAGAGGTTCTAATGGCTGGATGGGGGGTTTGGAGGAGGCTTTGAAAGCAGCAGTAAAATCCTCTGGAGAGACGTGTGGGCTTTCGATAATATCTACGCCTGTAGTGTCTTTACGTTCGAATTTTTCCATCCAATCTCCTTGTTCTTCAGGTACTGGCTGTTCAATATTTTTCTGTAGGTGTTCCAATTCCTTTCTTTGCATACGATCTCGAACTGCTTTGTTTAGAACTACTGAAGCAACAGCTACGGCTGCAATGACCAACCACCATCCCATGAATATCTCATATGCATCAGAAGTGAAATCTGAAAATGAATATGAATCATCGACATCATCTTCAATCCAGTTTTCTCCTAAAAAGTCATACTCAATTGTGTAGATGAACTCTGTCTCAGGATCGAATATCGAGCGAACGACAATATCGAGAACAAGTGTCCCATTGGCGATTTGATCGATGGGTATTTCCGCAGTACCACTGACTGTGAAGTTAGAATCTCGAGGTAAACTATCAATCTCAAAAGTTCGAGGATTCTCAACCCCATCTTCGACTATAGCTCCCTCAGGTAGGTTGAATCCCATGTCAGTAGAATGCGATGACTGGAGTTGAACAATGAGCCCATCATTGAGATTTCCATCGTTACGTAATTGCACTGAAAAACTCAAACTGTTTTTTGAATCCACTTCGGAATTAGCATCTAAGAATGTCCAATTAACATTTGGGCCAACAAGAACTTCTACTTCGTAAGATTCAATCACCGAACTTCCATCATATTTCAATTGAAAGTATACCTTGCCTTGGGTATATGCAATTGCATTTTCATCGATGTTGATTTGGATGACATTTGTGGTTACTGTACCGTATCGTGGTATACCTATTGTTTCCATTAGGACGTCTGCAGATGAGATGAATTCTGGGCAAGAAAGAACTTCAATTGTGAACTGGTCATCGAAATTCCCCTTGTTCTCAAGTTCAAGAGTGGCATAACATGATTCACCTGGCTGGAGGTATAAGCAGTCTGTAGGTTGAATATTTGCTTCGACATTACGAATCCAATCGATCTCGGTTTCAGCAGTTTGTTGAACACTTCGGAATGGGAAATTCGTAGGATGAATAAACAAATCTACGGCTAAGGTACCGCTGGTCTGTGGAGGTGCTTCAACTCCAATTTGTATTGTTCGTGTTTCATTAGGGAACAGTAATGTTTCTTCAAAGGCGTTGAAAAGAGCAACCGTCCATCCATCAGCGGTTAACCTATCAGAACCTTCAAGTTGTTTTGCCACGCCATCAATCACAATATCTCCAAGCATCATTGAAATGGTATCTGGAATGTTGCCAGTGTTTCGTACGATGACATCGATGCGGTCATTTCCTCCTGGATCAAGGGTCACATTGGATTCAACAGAATCAATACTTACGTTCCTGTAGGCAGTTATTTCAAGAGAGAATTCCCATGAAATGACTGCATAATCAAGGCCAGAGGTTCCTATGAGAGTGAATGTTGGTCCTTCATAGGCCAGTGGGGCTCCATCAATTACCAATGGCGCTTCAACCCAAATCCGAACAAAATCTATTGAATCAGGCGACATTGTGAGCATTGAATTATCTCCCATAATAGTATCCATATTCCAGCCCCAATTCCAATTTGAGGTTGTTTGAACGATGAATGTGACATCATCGGGAAGGGAGGCATTACTGGTGATATTGGTTGCCATATTTGTCGTAATTCCAGGATCAATCACAAACGTAGAGGATTGCGTGTTGCCAAATTGGATTGCAGAAGGAGCGGTAATTTGTATGGTTACGTTTGTGTTAACGGTAAGATCATCAGCGACATCGATGATTGAAATCTCTAACATCTCGTTTGAATATGAAGTCGATTGAGGAAGTGTAATTGTCCACAAAAACCGATTTGTTTCTCCTGAATTGAAAACGATTTCTTGACCATTCCCTGAAAATGTGGACTGAGTGTCAAATTGCAATTGCAGCTTGAGCGTTGTGGCTTCCTCTCCAAAATACTCAACATCAACAAATTGCTGTACTGTGTCTCCTGGATAAGCAACATAGTTTTCCATAGGTGTGATCTCAATACGAGTTGTAGAATCAGCCTCTGCAATAAATGGCACTGTGAGTATGAACAACAGTGCGAACGCTATGCGTTTGTTGTTCATGACTGTGCTATGACCTATGGGATTTGAAGCACACGGCATGATGCTCACATCAATTCCAAAGTAATATCAATAGAAAATGGCTGGCTTAGTCATGCCTCCTTTCTGGCCTTTCAAGCGTTCGAAGAAAAATTCGATGGAACTCGATGAAGAATCTCCTGAAGCAATAGTCTATCGTAAAGATGAAGATGTCCACTCTGAAAAGCACGCTCAATCAATTGAAAGAAATGATGCTGCTTACAAGGATGCACTCGCATTATTCGGGGGTGGTGATACAACTGTTACAGCATCAACGAATGTGTCTGATCTATACGATGGTGTTACAGACGGCACTGCATCGAAATCAACTACTGAATGGGTCCATCATACGGACGGATACCATTACGAGAAAAACGCTGACGGTTCCTTTGTACCAACGCCTCATGTGAAGCAATCCGATGGCTCATACGTTCCTTATTCTTGATCAAATAATGTACGTATTGGCTGGGTGAGCTCGATTCCTTCAGCGGTTGTCGAATTCACTTTTCTGTCCACAGGGTGGACCTCAAATAAAGCAGGATTTGATGTAACTCTTCCAAAATTCAACCATTCATCAACAGAGCCACTTGGAATGATTAAAGGCATTCTTTGATGAATATGAGAGATGGTTTCATCTGAATCTGTTGTTAGAATACAAAATGTTCGTCTGGTCTCGTTAGTATCGTTCCAATCATCATAAATACCTGCGAATAACATTGGTTTATTATCGACTAATCGGTGATAAAACGGTACTTTACCAAGAGGTGTAGTCTTCCATTCATACCACCCAGTGGCTGGAATAAGGCACCTTCTCTTTTCAAAGGAATCTCGAAAAATAGGCTTTTCAGATATTGACTCGAATCGGGCATTAATCGGTTCCATTGTGCCGGTTTTACTCCAAGAAGGTCGAAATCCCCACTTCATTGGTGTGATCCTGTGAACATTTTTCTCAACCCAGATACAATGAACTTCATCTTGGGGTGATATGTTGTAATTTGGTTCAATTTTTGGTGTTTCGATTTCTAAATATTCAGGCCACTGCTCTCCATCGAAAGCAAAGCGACCACACATTACAATGCCTCAAACTGGATCGATGAGGCATCGATTCAAACCATCAACATCGAATTCTGCAGCATTCATTGGAACAAGCAATTCGAATGTTTGACCGATGGCTGGATCGATTTCTCCAAAGCACCCAACCCATTCGCCTTTGATGAGTACTTTTGCAGCACGTCCTGCTAACCAAGGTCCTTCGTTGCCGGGAAGGGGTTCAATCACTACTTCATCCGCCCCCATGTCTCGCAAAAAAGCCTGAATTCTTCCACGAATTGCAGCAAAACCTCCGCTACGTTCCGCTGTGATGAAAGCAAGTCGTTCCATATTTTTGTGGTCCCGTACAACAGTTCCTAACTCGTATACGGATTGTGGTAAATCATGATGGCGGTTTGTAGCCAAAAGACGAAGCAATCCTGGAAGTAAGAATTGCCGCATCATCGTATGTTCTTGAGTAATTGGATTCGTAATCCGTGTTATTTCATTGGTCGGAGTCCATCGCATTCGTTCAAATTGGTCGAACTCATTCGAAAGTGTAAGTGATTGAATTTGCATGAAACTCATTCCCTGCAATGAAGTTCTAATTCGTCTGCGTAGATGCTCATCGCTTCTTGGAATTGCGTTCATTGGTGCTCGAGGTACGTCTTCTCCCAAGTCCTCAAATCCATGTCCAATGGCCAAATCCTCGACTATATCTACAGGGTGGAGGATATCAAATCTCCAACGTGGCATCTCAAAACAAAGCATATTTTCTCCATCATGGGCATATTGCATTGAGTGTCCGATTTGAATCTCTTCTGGTCTCGCTGCATCTCTTCCAACGAATTTGCCACCCATTCTTGTAATGGAATGTTTCATTTCATCATCGGTTAATTCTCTTCCAAGTATCGTCTTAACCAGTCGCTCTGGTATTCGATGCTGAACCGGTGTCCAATTTGGTACGATCTCTTGTCTTCCATTACAATCGGTAAGATTCACTGATTGAATTTCTCCACCGCGTTGTTTTGCTTGAAGAGCGACCAACATCAAACAAGATTCGCAAGCTCTCCTGTCCCATCCAGTGACATCAATGAACAAATCTCGTGTACCTGAATGTACTGTCGTATGTGACCCGTTAATGATTGGAGGGAATGATAATACGGAGCCAGTAGCATCTTCGATAACTGGTACTTTTTCCATTCCGTCAAGAAGATGAGCATAATCAACACCTTTCGGATGTTGCGAGAGTATTGTTTCAATATCCATTTCTGTATCTGTCGCCAATGGTATGAATGAGTGTGTCCGGGGGACTGCTCGAACGCTAAATGGCGCTTGGATTGAATTGAGGTCGTGGACTCCAATACTTGCTCTTCGACGTCCGCGTCCTAAAGCGAAATGTAACTTCTCTTGATGGTCCATCAAGTTCTTGATGAACGAATCCATTTCACTATCGTCTTTCATTTGAAGACCTTTCACAACAGCACCGAGAATGATAGGTCGAATCGTTTTCAGTTCAGAATCCACAGTGATCTCGATACCGCTATCAGTAAGGGCTAAATCTTCAAGGGTTGGTTTGTTATGAAGAAAAGATATCATAGCAACTGATAGCGTTTCTCCGCTCAATAAATCAGGACGATCGGGGAATATCTCAATGTCAAGGGTTTCCTCATTGCATGAGTCGATATCTGTCCCCAATAATGGGAGTCTATGGTCAATATCTTCGATATCATGTGGACAT
>JABGWN010000057.1 GCA_018645535.1 Methanobacteriota archaeon | reverse complement strand
TAGTAACCAATAAACGAAGAGAGAGATGGGAAGTCTTCAGAATCTGCAGATCGAATCTCTTTTTGCATATCCGTGTTCACAATTCCTGGAGCAATTGAAATCGCAGTAATTCCGTCTCTTTTTCCCTCTGCAGCTAAGCATCTCGCCCACATATCTTGACCCGCTTTAGCAACGCAATAGGACGACCAAGATTCGAGTGGTCGTAACGAAGCTCCGCTGGAAATCGTAGTAACTCTACAATGCTCAGAAGCCTGCATCAGTGGATAGATACCCTTCGTGAGTCGTTGAACTCCAATGAGATTCACCTGAATATTTTCAGCCCAAGCATCACTGGGTGCTTTACTCATTGGCATTATTGGTGCTATCGCACCAGCATTGTGGATGATTCCATCGATTTTCTGAAAATCATTACTCAGATTGATTATGGCTTTGTCAATTGATTTATTATCAGCCAAGTCACAAACTATTGCGGAGGATGAAGCCGATATCGATTGCACCATGTCTCTCGATTTTTCCAACAATGGAGTATCCCGTGCAAGTAAAATCACACGCAGACCGGAAGTTGCCAATGCGAGGGATAATTCCAATCCAATACCTTTCGAAGCACCTGTGACAAGGTATGTCTTTTGTTCCATAGATGTTCCAGTGAATGAAAGTATTGATACTTTTCCGAAATCAGAATTCAAACATGAGTATAAGAAGCAAGGAAAAAACCGAGGTGTGTGTTCGGTCTTCCAGAGTATCTCTCCGAACGCTGCATACAAGCCAATGATAATCCATCCATTGGACAATCAGGTCCTGTAATTGTCTGGTTGAAGTCCTCATTTAGGACAGAAGAAAACCCAGCAATCGATGCTGCACGTATAATCGCCAACAGACTTGATCTCCCTCTATTCATTTATCACGGAATTGACGAACGATACCCACATGCATCTCTTCGACATCACAATATGCTACTCGATGCTTCTGTTGACATGCATCATGGCTGTACAAAAATAGGAGTAGACTATTACTTACATATTGCAAGAGATGGGCATCGTCAAAGTGTAATGAAAGAATTATCCAAACAAGCGAGCCTGATCATTACAGACCTTTTCCCTTTGCCTCCATGGAATGATTGGGTCAAGCATGTTGCTGATATAGCAACGTGTCCAGTCCTAGAAATCGATTGCCATTGCGTTGTTCCAATGCCAGTCTTTGGGAAATCAGTCGACCGGCCTTTCAAGTATAGAGACGCAACAAAGAGACTACGCAAAACCAGACTCAATCAACTATGGCCAAAACTTGAAATCCAAAATACATCATGGGAAGGACCGCTTCCGTTCAATCCTGTTGATATCGATACTGAAATTAAACCGATGAAGCAACGATTTAACCTGCTAAAGAAATGTAATATTGATGCGACAGTGTTGCCAGTATGGAATGAGAATGGTGGCCAATATGCTGCATTGAGCCGATGGGACGAATTCAAACAATCTGGTCTCTCGGGTTATGCTCGAAGAAGGAATAAATCAGAAGACCCGAATGGGGTTTCTCGATTATCAGCAGCAATTCACTATGGAACAATCTCTGTGATGAAAATCGCAAGAGAATCGGCTTCCTTTGGTACAAAATCTGCAGACAAGTTCCTTGACGAACTCTTAATTTTTAGAGAACATGCTTGGCATCATTGTTATTCATCTACAGATCCTTACGGTTCACACAATCTCCCACAATGGGCGAGAGAGTCTTGGAAAGATACAGAAAACGATGTACGTACAATTGTGTTGGATAAGAATCAGTTTGAATTTAGTCAGAGTCCAAGTCCTCTTTGGAATTTATGTCAAACTTCATTGTATCGACATGGAGAGCTTCATAATAATCTCAGAATGACTTGGGGTAAGGCCACACCACTTTGGACAAAGAGTTTGGAGGAATCACTTGAGATGGGTCAACATCTGAATGACAAATATGCCCTCGATGGTCGGGACCCTTCATCGATTGCAGGTGTTCAATGGTGCCATGGACTCTTTGATAGAGCGTTCTATCCACCATTGCCGGTGATGGGGGTGGTTCGTAAAAGAGACATTGAAACCCATAAATCCAGGATGGATTTATCCAGATACGAAAATCATGTTCAACGAAAACCAAGTGAACAATTTCATCCGTTTATCATCATAGGAGCAGGATACTCCGGAGCATATGCTGCTTACTTACTGAAATCCTATGGATACGATGTTGTTGTTCTTGATAAAGGAACAATTCCAGGAGGCAGGTCCTCAACTAAGACACGGTCAGAAGGGATTTACAATCATGGGAATGGGGAGATTTGGAATCCTGTTCACTCTTCAGGAAATACAATATCACGTAACGCAGATCAACAAATTCATCAATGGTTAGAAGGCATAGAAGTCGTCTGCGAAACACGAGTTACACGAATTATTCATCAAGATCAATGCGTCCACGTTGAAGATGAGAATGGCACGGTGTGGAAATCAGATGCACTGATAATGACGTGTCCAATTCCTCAATGTTATGAACTGATGTCAAGTGAATTACCAAAGGAGTGGGCGACTCATCCATACAAGTCTTCATGGACACTTATTTTGACCCACACAAATCCTGCACCAATCTCATTACTGAACATAGACAATCCATCTATAGAAAATATTCGTAGGGGAATCAAGGATAATTCTTCCAACCATATCATCGTACAAATGGGCACTTTGTGGTCTGACAAGTTCCTTGAAGAATCCCGTGATGAAATCACAGAACGTATTCTGAAAGAACTGGAAACAACCGTTGATTCTGAATCGCTAGAATGGATTTCAACTGCAAACATCCATGCTCATCGCTGGAGATTAGCTCGGCCTAAACAAACTCCAAAAACCGTTAATATTGAACGTATCTCATTCGCAGGAGATGCATGGAGTGAGCCATTAGGTACAATTGAAGCAGCAGTAAATTCAGCAAAATGGGCAGTTGCTGAACTCTTATGGAATTTAAATTCAAAACCAACGACCAAATCCGTTGCTTATCAAACGAAGTTATTCTGATTCTTTAACTCAAAGCGTCTGCATTCCACCAGCAGGCATAGCATCCATCATAGTGATTAAATCGCCTCTAAGGCTTGGCCCCTCGTTGATTGTACCGAAGATGCCAATATCT
>JABGWN010000056.1 GCA_018645535.1 Methanobacteriota archaeon | reverse complement strand
GTCAATATTCGAGGATCATCTCCTGGAATTAGAACATCTGCTGCCTCGACGTTTACCGATTCCCCAGAACCAACGGCAACCCCAACGTCAGATACTGCCAATGCAGCTGCATCATTGAATCCATCACCTACCATCATCGTTACATGCGTCTTTGAACGGCTACGAACCCAAGCCACTTTTTCCTCGGGTGAAAGACTTCCATGTGCAGCGTTTGCTGCAAGACCAACCGAGGCTGCAAAACGGTCTACAGCACCTTGATGATCGCCTGAAAGGATTTCAACACTGATTCCACGCTTGTGCAATTCTGGAATCAATTCATCAGCACCTTGACGGGTGTCATCGTGAATGAATGTGAAAAGAGCAACACACTTACCGCCCTTGGTCAAAACTGATGCACCGTGTCCTTGTGCTTCAGCCTCAACAATACCGATTCGAAGTTCTTCAGGCAGGACGATGCCATGTTCGACCAATGCATCGGGACGAAGCATCAAAACGACTTCTTTGTTTCGAAGTGCTTGAATTCCTGCATCAATATCTTTGATTTTATTGACCTCAGAAGCAGTGATGTTCTGCCCCTCAGCGTATTCTCGTAGAGCGTCTGCGTAAGGGTGTGATGATCGTGCCTCGATACCTGCTGCAAGAGCAATGGAGGCATCCCTGCGACGCCCTTTAGCGATAATGACCTCGCCCATTGATGGCTTTCCTGATGTCAAAGTTCCTGTTTTATCCAATAAAACGTGATTGACCTTTGAAAGACGATCGAGTACATTCCCGCCCCGAGCTATTGCGCCTATGTGAGCAGACCGGGCAAGGGCTGCTGCATGAGGGACTGGTGCTGCAAGCAGGAGTGCACATGGACATGCAACGACCCATAGAAGAAGTACAATCTTCCAATCCTCTGGGAAAACGAACCAGTATACTCCGATTGCTCCAAACAAGACGAGTGGAACCCAAATGGCTGTGAATAATTCTATGGTTGCTTGATGACGAGGTGGCTCGTCTCTAAAGGTGTGAACCGCTTCAATCAATTCGTACAATTGAGTTCCTTCTCCAACCGCTTCGACTTTGACAACCACTGGACCACGGGCCAGGACAAGTCCTGCTTGAATCAAATCGCCTTCAACAACATCAACAGGAACCGATTCGCCTGTGAGTGGTGCTTTGTTGAGTGCACCTTTCCCTTCAACAATTATTCCATCTGCAGGTATCAATTCGCCACTTCGAACCTCGATAAAATCACCCTTGCTGAGTAAATCGATTGGTATCTGTTCACTTGTTTGATGGGAGTGTACAGCCGCTAGTGAGACTGGTTGGGCCATCATCAAAGGAGTTCCAAGATTAATCGACATTGGCTTTGAAGCATTTGGACGGTTCAACCGACGAGCAACGCGTGGTAATCGATCAAGGCCCCCTTGCATTGCTTCTCGTGCTTTCACAAGTGCGTCTCCTTCCAAATGAGCGGTGAAGGCTACAAGAATCGAAACGATAAGCGCTTCTTCCCACATCATCAGGCCACATGCGCCAAGAACGGCTAAACTGGTCAGCACTTGGAATCCAATTTGGCGATTGAGGATACCAGCAATCGCTTCACGGAACATCTGATAGCTGGACATAAGGATTCCAGGGATCGCAATAACAGCCGCAATCCAGCCTTCAATACCCATCAAATGCAGAGTGTAGACAATAACGAGAAGAGGAACAGCAAACGATGCACCGAGAAGTCGATACTGATCTGGTCGGAGACGGTTCGAGAGTGTTGCAACAAGTTTTGGGACAGAACCGCAGACGTTTTCCAGTGCTTCATCTCGCTTCTTGAGTAAATCGGAATCAGCTTGTGAAACCAGTTGAACAAGAATCCGACCGTCTTTTTCAATCTCCGCGTCGAGTATTCCTGGTTGAAGTTTCAGCAATTTACGCAACCCACGAATCTCAATATTGTTGCGTTTTGCAATCGTTGCTGCTCTCATCCCCTTCAACATATGATGTTCAGTATCTGGGGCATGGCCGAGCGAACGTAGAACAGAAGACACTTCTGAAAGAGACCCTTTTTCTAAATCTACAGAGAGACGTACTTCTCCTGAGGTTGCAGATACGAACGGGTCAGATACCTGAGGTAGATGATTGAGCGCCCGTGTTGCTTTACTTGCACAATCAGGGCAATCCATTCCAATCAATTGCCATTCCACTGAATAGTTACCAGTGGCTTGCATAATAACATCTGCATCGAGAATCTCGATGTTTTCTGGAACTTCTTCTGCAACGAGAACTGGTTCTGATTTTGCTTCAGAAGGAACCGCCTTTGCAACCGCTTCATCCTCCTCAAGGGAAAAGAACACTTCTTTCTCCCCATCCCCCATGTACTGAGCGCCTCGTTCCTGTTTGATTAAGACTCTCATGATTTTGTTCGAAATTATGGTAAGAATCTTCTTCAAAGAGAAGTCTGTCGACTGTCTATGGAGTGGCTACCCCCTGGATGGTGTCCAAAAGTTGTTGCTTTCGATATCGATGGGACGCTCACCGATGAAGATAAGTTGCTCGACATGAATGCTGTTGAAGCCTTGCGTCGGCTTGAAGCAGCAGGAATTATTGTTGTCCTCGCAACTGGAAATGTTCGAGCAATAACCTATGGCTTGTGGAGATTCATTGGATTAAGCGGCCCTATTTGTTGCGAAAACGGTGGTGTTCTCTGGCATCCATCATGGCCTGAAGCCATTGTTCGCGCATCTGGTCAGGAAGCTAAAGATGCAGCGAATTGGCTTGCAACAGAGCATGAAGAAATTGACCCTCAAGGCATCACAACGAACGCTTGGAGAGAGAGTGAATGGTGCTTATTTGCTGATGAAGATCTCGAAGCAGTAACTTCTTCAATCCGTAAAAGCAAATGGAAGCATCTCGATGTTGTCCGAACAGGTTTTGCTATTCACCTCATGGAACCGCATCTCTCCAAGGGAAGCGGATTAACCATGCTGAACGAGAAGATGGGATGGTCTGCACAAGACATGCTCTGTGTCGGCGATGCTCCAAATGACCTGTCAATGTTTGAAATGGCAGGTTGGTCCGTTTCAGTAGGAACACCATTCGTCGACGTTCGTGCAGCTGCTGACGTTCTCTCTCCGTATCCAAACAGTGCAACAATCGCTCCGCTTGTTGATGCAATTCTTGCAGTACATTCGGCTCAAGACTTATGATTCGACTTGTACTCGAAACATCATGGTCACATATGTTGTCGATTCAAATTGCTTTATTCACATGGGAGCAATGGGTTCAACGACGCTTCTAAGGGATCTGAAATCAAGTCTGAAAACAATGCATGTCACCGATGGCGTTCATGGGGAAATTCGAACGGTTCGATTTCAACGCTGGAAGCAAAGACCGAATTTACTTGAACAAGTCAAGCCTCTTCTTACAACCCATTCTGTTGATGATGGGCAAATACGAGGTCTGGCTTCAAAAATTGGAGAACGCGCTTCACCACAGGATGTGGATTTATCCTTGATGGTCCTAGCGAGCAGCTTACAACGAGAAGGTCATGATGTTCTTCTCGTCACTGATGATTTCAAAATGGCAAAGGCAACTGAAGAGCATCAACTCGCTGGAGAGGTTTGCCCACCCTCAACATTTTTTGAACGGATTGCTAAGTCGGCAAAAGGAAAACATGCAAGTGAATTACGTCGATTGGGTCGCCGTATACGCGCTGCTGAAATGCAATATGCAATCAGTAGAAGAAACGAATACGATGTTCAAGCAAAGATCACTTGGATGGTTGATTCCCTGCTCGCAACCGCCCCAGCAAAAGTCAAAGCAAGTGTTGCTACACAAGCAAACGAAGGCCAAAGTGTCGACTATCTGCTCCAATTGCGTCGGCATCTCAGTGGTGATGATATCAAAACAAGTCATCGTAAAAAACTCAAACCATTATTCGAAAGTTGTCGAGAGGTGCTTCGTCTAGAAGAACATGTTCTGAATCTAAAACAACGACTTGCAGATGAATCCCTTGAAGTTGTTATTTCAGAAACGCAAGCACTCATGGCAGAAGTTCTCGAAGATTCTGGAATTGATTTAGCTCCATTAAATCGAGAACTTGTTGATGTTGCACATCGATTTAGTTCCCGTATTCTCGTCCGTAGTGAAATGGCCTTGGCCATTATGAAGCGAATGAAAGGTGATGCAATGGGATCTCACCAGCATCTTGCAAGTGCATTATTCCAAGCAACGCACGTCGATGATGATCCAATTGAAGCACGTATCCTTGCACGTCTTTCCGTACTCGCATTATCAACGAATAAGCACGAGAAAGCAGTTCGACTATCATCCGCAGCAATCGGATTAGAAGCACTCAATGAATCGATGAAGTTGAAACAACATGTTGTTCTGTCAATGGCACAGTTCCTTAATGGAGAAGATTATGATGGAACGATTTCTAAGGTTCAGACCATGGTTCAAGCAGATCATACTGTAGCCATGCAAGCATTGACCGAATTGGGAGAATCATTCCTTGCGCTCAATCGTCCTGACTTTGCAATCGAATTGTTTGATGAGGCCATGGAATGCTCCTCAACAGATGGAAACATCGACGAACATTTGGGTGAATTAGTGCTCTTAGCTCATCGGGCAATGGAAGATGATGATGATGTTGAAGTCGAGGGATTGCGACGTGTTTTAGATCGAATTCATGAACAAACCTCACAACAACAACGGGCTGTTGAACAAACTGTTGAAGACATCAGTAAGCGACAAGAAAAGGAAAGTCATGTCAACGTTTCAACCGATTGGCAATCGTCTGAAGTGTTGTTGGATGATGAACGACCATTGTACATCACTGCAGTTGTTGGAGAGTCATCTGAAGAACAACTCATCGTTGCTCAGCATCCATCTTTGGGTACCATTGGAATATGGATGCCATCTTCGATTCAGGCACCACAACCTGGGGCTAAAATCACGCTATCGAACAGTCGGGTCAAGGTGGCACAAGCGCCTGATAAACTCGCTGAATTGCATTCTCTAAAGGCGTTGATTGCGATCGAGAATCCTGAAGGCTTGGTCTTCCAATCGTTCACTGAAGATGCGAAAGAAGAACTCGAAGAACTCTGAGAATGGTGCCGGGGGCAGGATTCGAACCTGCGAAGCATTACGCAGAGGATCTTGAGTCCACCCCCTTTGACCGCTCGGGAACCCCGGCACGTATGCTTCCCTCGATGGTCTTCTTCTTGACTATTCCTCTTCACCGATATCCATCAAATCCAACGGACGTGGCGGTGGTTTAGTGGTCTCTTCATCAAGCTCAAACTCATCATACAAGTCTTTGATACGTTGCTTACGCATGAGGTATGTTCCAACAACTGCGCCTGCTGCAAGAATGACCAGAAGAATGTTCAAACCAAGTTCGGAAGCAGATGATTTCTGATCGACAGAATCGTCCGTAACATCAGCTAAAGGAACAGGAATGAGGACACTGCTGTTATCCATCTTCAAGGTCATTCCAAGACGTCCGGTTGTCCACGCTTCAATTTCCCATGTTATGCTCTCTCGTTCACCAGCTTCAAGATTGAACGTGACCTCACGCAGTATGATTCCATCACCATCTTGCAGAATAAAGGATGTTGAACCATTGAGATAACCGATGTTGTCAACGGTCAAGACGATATCGATGATCTCGCCAACGGAGGGACGATATGGTGTTGCTTCTATCGATATTGGAATCGGTTCGAACGCCATCCAAACAACATAGACTTCCAGTGGACTGAACTCAGTTGCTTCACCGACCATCGCATTTCCTGATCGATCTTGATGTGAGAACCATACGCTGAGTCTATCACTCTTCTCGAATAATACCCCTGTTTGCTCAACATCGAGAATTGTTTGAAACGATGTTATGTCTCCAGTCGTACCAAGGGAATCCAAGGACTTCTCACCTGTCGATCCTTCGACAATCTTTCCAGCCCGTACATAGCACCAGTGAATCATTGCACCGTTCTCAGATACACCGAAATCATCTCTGACATTGATGGTAATTGGAACATCGTTTAGGTCATTCGAATCCAAGTCATTGAACGTTCCAGGCTCAAGTGTCATCGTTGGTGATTGTTCATCGATTTGCAGTTGAATGCTGAGAGGTGATGAGAAATTAAACACACTGCCTGTTAGGTCAATATTGAGTGTTGCTACACCGTTTGGGATGGTCATCCAATTCAACACAAGACGAAGGCTGCTCAAGCCAGTTGTATCGATTGTTGACTGCGTTGAGAAGGTGGTGTCAGCATTGTAAAACACCGTCCAAGCAACCTTGCTATCAAATGGGATATGGAGCGCTGGTTCCAATGTATCTTCGTGAACAACGATAACAGCAATATCTGCGAAGTCATCGAGATGCATCGTCAATGTATCGTCTTCAAACACACCGAATGGAGCAACTCGATCTGAAACATCATCAATGACAAGCGACAAGCGTGTATGGGTTTTCCAACTTATATCTGAAAGATAGGACGCGCCTAAACCAACATCTTGATTCTCATCAAGTACAACGATAGAAGGTGTGAATTGTTGATCATTCATGTCATTCATAGCATCCCATCGCATTTGGAATGAGACTGTTAATGTCCATCGTGAACTAAGATAATCTTTCTGGGCAGTAACTGTTGGAGGAACTGTGAAGCATGTGACGTCTCCTGTTGTTGTGTTAAATCGTGGAGCGTATTCAATCCAACAATCATCTTGTTGAGAATCCAAGAGGCCAAGTGTAATTGAGTCAAGACTTGAAAGGCCATTTCCATCGATGAGGTCGAACGAGACATGATGTGTTTGACCAGGGAACAAATGCCCATCAATGGTATCGATATTGAGAGAATCCCAATCCAAAAGTGTTGGCTGCCATGGTTGAACATAGATGGTTGCTGCATCCGTTTCTTCACCATATGTCCCACCGCCTTGTAATGCATTTCCAGCCAAATCAGAACCTAAAACTACGACGCTTAATCGCCCTTCAACGTACCCTGGAGGAAGAACATCACTCGTTTGAAGAAGTGGTAAATCGACTTCTACTTCCAATGCACCTCGATTGATGTTTGCTGTAAAGGATTGATATTCCACTTCTTCCATCAGTCCATTTCCATTCGCATCATCCCTGTCTTCAGACCATGTATGAATTGTGAGAGGCGTCTCTAAGCCATCGCCATCTTGAATCAATAATCGAAGAGGAATTGGTCTATCTGGCATCCAAATATGCCCGTCTGCGGGCTGTAACCCACTTTGATCGAGAATTTGAACCGAGATGAGGTCAGGAGGTGTTTCATCATACAAGACCTCAAACGATGTTGATTCAGCAGTCTTATCGAAGGCTGTATTGGCTTGATTGCCTACTGGACCACATCGCGTGATGATGGTGCGTACTTCCAACAGCGTACCACTGACAAGTTCATCTGCGTCGGGAATGGTTAGTGAAATGGAAAAACGACCGTATTGGTCAACTTCGGAGGTATTGCTAAGGGCCCATTCAATTGGTTCTCCAGGCCATTCGTCCAAGCCTCCACTGATGTTTTTTGGAGGGATTGCACGGACTTCGATTGAAACTTGAGCTTCACCATCACCAACCCATCTCTCCGCTACGCCTTCGAAACGGACGCGTCCTGAGACCGTCATCTCCGTATCTGAATTAACATGCAATGGCCACAACGGCTGTGTCCAATCATGGAGTGCACGTCCTTCATCATCAAATGCAAGAACATTGAACGCCTCGAGGTCGTTTTCGACATCGTTGTATGCTGTATTTTCAGCCCAAATAGCAGGACCTGTTTTCAATCCAGTCTCATCGATTGCATATGCCATCCAATGGACATCATCGATGTCATCGTTTAACCACGTACTCTCAAAGACCCATGTCACTGTACATTCACTTTGTGTGCATAAAGCGTTTGAGGAAGGATGAAGCGTAGCAATGCCCGCTCCTGATGTTTGGATAAATCGTGGTGTTGTACCCAATCGATCTAATTCTGCTGTAATCCGCACATCGCTTTGAGATGTGGATGGCCCCATTGAGATATTGATCCGTTCCAATGCAGGTATTTCTGTGATTGAACCAGTTGGATCAGTACGTATGTGATGTGTCGTCACTTCACGAAGCGTTCCCGGCAACCAACGAGAAGCAGGAGCATCGACGATGGTATCTATGAGAACTGGTTCAGAAAAGATCGTAAAATTAAATTTCACACCTCCTTTTCCAGTTTCAACCGATAGAGGTATGTTGCTCATCGAATTCGAATCATTCGTACTTGAGGCATTAAGAACTGAATTGAGAAGTGAATCCGTATAATAAATGGCGCCAAAAGTTGAACGGGATGAAGAGGAACGCAAGGAATGAGCTGTTAGATTTGTATCTTGATCTGTATGCAAGTACATTGAGATACGCCCCCAATCCCAATATGTCTGGTAATTCATTCCAAAGGTATTCGGATGTGTTGAATTGAATGTTATCCCTGGGCTTGTAACATGCACATATTGGGTTGTGTTTGCTGGTACTGATGCGAGAACTGAATAGATTTGGTATCCATTATAATCGAAATTACTCAGAGTAACATTTGTAGCGTTTTGGCCAGTCTGAATTTTCAAAACAAATTGGTCCATAAAATTGGCTTTTATGCTCCCAGAAATTTGAGGCATATTGGATGGATTTGGGCCGTACCCAAGATAGCCTAAATCGTACACTACGGACGCCTTTGATTCCCATTCGAGATCACCATGTTCGTTTGCGTAGGAGATGAATGAATCGTTTTCTACTGAATGGAACTTCGTCCGTTCACTCAGGCCCGTATCGTTGCCACTGAGTGGATAGGGGAAGCCTTCAACTGCGTTGTTCCCAATTCTAATCTGTAAATCATCAATCCCTGTTTTACAAATTGGTTGAATGGTTGAATCTAGGAAGTAATCACCCATGATGATGAATAATGTGAAATTTAATTCGGTGATCTCTAACAAAGACTCCCCGTATGGATACACTCTCGAATAGGATGTTGTTGTCGTTGGCATAGGTTGTGAAATGTAAGAGCTTGATTCCAACGCATAACTATTGTATGGAAGGAAATACGTTCCAGTAGGTACTGACACATTGTTTCCTCGATGCGTAACAATGACTTCATCCCAGAAGCATTGTGGGTAAAATGAATTGATTATGACATCAGACGCAGGTGTCGAAAGATATCCATTTGAATCAACAGTCAGATTGTTGTTAAATGATCTCAGCGAATTGGTTTGTACCTGATAAGCCCCAAATGTTTGCTTGAGCCCAAGTCCGACGCGTTCAACCGTCGGCGTTACCAGAATGTCTGTGGTTGACATGTGAACGACAATGCGCACCGAAGAATACTCTTCTGGATTGAGGAGAATTTGTGTCGGTGCTGTTATTCGCTCATATTGAGGAATGATGTCTCCATTCATATCCATGATACTAAACCGGAGTGTTGTGTTTTGAGGCTGAATTGCACTCGCATCTAGCACCCCATAGCCATATACTGGATTTGGAGTGAATGGTTCGGAAACCCATTCCCCTTCGTTCTCAAACAATGAAATTTCGATACCTGCATCATCGATATACCATCCATCACGTTCAACAAATTCATCAGAGAAGAAGGAGAAGCGAAGCCGGACTGATTCGCCTGAGAGATTCGTGATGTCCGAAGTTTTCAGCTCAAAGCCTCGTACAACGCCATGACAACCTCCAGTTACACGCGACCCGTCCAGAAGGCCTTCTCCATAGAATGGCGAATTGCTGTTGACTGTTGAGATGCGATCGTGAAAGCCGCCAGGATCTGCTGGTAAATACCACCAATTCAATCCACCATCAGTTGAAAGAGAGACTGCACCACCATCCCACGCAGCTTCTGTGCAAACCCAGTGTCGGAATGTGAGCTGTGATGTGGCATTTGTTGGCAAGTAATACTCTGGTGAGATGAGATGTGCATACGAATTCGCACTATACTGTCCATCGAGTTTGATTCCAGCACCAGCTTGCCCTGAATGCCATCCACTCGGACCATTTCCAGAGGAGTTATTCACAGAACCAAGCGACCATCCTTCTCCGCGAATGTTCTCAATAGCCCATCCTGCAGGCGCGTCATGTGCATCTTCGAATGAGTCAAAGGCCATTCTTGGACCATTTACGCCCATGGTGGAAACCCATTGCCATTGATTTGGAGCAGTTACATTGTCGAGCCATCCATCGATTGAACCATTCGTGTAATCGGGAATGTTGGTGAAATTATTCAATACACGCTTGATTGGAGTTGCCGTATTCGCACCTGAATGGAGCGTTACATCATCAATCATGATTCCTTCCCAGCCCGAAGCTGGAGCAGAACCACCATGATTGACAATAGCATCTGTCTGAACATTGAACTTCAACAATCCATACGAAGCATTGCTATGATTGGATACTGTATTCGATACTGGATAGAACATTGGTAGCCATCCAAAGGACTCATCGACATAGAATTGGCCTTGATAGGCCACACCATTGCCTGGTAGGCCTGGGAGGGGCGTCAAGAGTACCCAAGAAGTCCCATTGTCGAGTGAGTACCAGATGGTCATGCCATCGTTAGAACCGCCTTCAATATCCCAATTCGAGCGGATTTCAAGTTCAATTGGCGAAGCAAGTCCACTGAAATCAACTGGCATGATGAGTGTCCCATCTGCGTTTGGAGCATAGTCGCCGTTCAAGTTCCCATGGAACCATGTGCCCGGTTCATCACCTTGATTATACCATGTCAAATTATCAATAAACCAACCACCTCGTTGAGAGAGATCGCCACTCATATCGGCACACATTCTGAAGCGCATGGATTGAGATGAACTGATGTTAGCAAGATTGTCTAATTGGAAATGGACTGAATCCCATTGGAGTGAAGAACCACTCCAAACAGATGAATAGGATTGGACAGAAGCAGGATGTGAAGAGGTTACTGTGGCATTGTAACCATCTGTTGGAATCAACTGATTCCATGCTTCCACATCATTGAAAGTATACTCGACCCAAAGGGCGTCATTTGATGTAAATGAACGCCAATGATCAAAGGAAAGTGAAAGATTTCGAACCACTTCAGGTGTTGAATAACGTGGAGACAGAATACAAGAAGTCATGTTCGCTGTAAGACTTAAATCTGCACCAAAGGAAAGAGAGTCCACACCGTTACTGGCATTGGTTGGCTGCTCTTGACCCTGAAGCGTTGTCACATTGACAACCGTCCAATCAGATCCATCCGGTCCCATTCCAAGCCAACCTGTTGGAACCCTAGTCGTGGTTTCAAAATCCGTTAGTGAACCTAATGATGTGTCTGTAGAAAGAGACAATTTACCTCCTTGAGCGAGCGAAGAAGTGTTGTCAAAGGTTCCATTCAACCACCCCCTACCGTAACCTGTACCATAATAGGAACCACCATCTGCAACAGGAGTCCATTCAGTCTGAATCGACATAGCACCACTGGTTATCGAGTGATTTGCAGGTACCTGAACGATGGATGAAATGTTGGCAAGGACCGACTCATTGCCAGGTGTGGGGGCTAAGATAACAACACCAGATGATGCCGTTGTAGGCGCACCCTTTACAAGAGTTGAAGGCCCAACAAGTACCATGAGTGCTACCAGAAGCACTGCTTTGTACTGATTTGAGGGCATGTTCATCCATCTCACCTTGCTTCGCAAGGTGAGGCATTTGGTATGAAGCCTCGTCTGTTCTGTTTAAGACCGCGCAAGAGAGTTCAAAGACCCTAAGAGTAAGGCATGGATGATGTCGAGCGACACCATGCTTACGGACCTTCAAGCCCGTGAGATTCAGGAGCAGTTGTTCGCCACCTATCGGCAACAAACCAATCGTCATGTTCCCGTTCACCTGCCTCGTAAGGACTTCTGGGAAATGGTCAAGCGATTGCTAACAACACTCGATGTTCAGATTCACAATATGATTCGTAAGCATGGCGCTGATTTGCGTGTGCAGAACGAACAGAAGCGTCAAGCAAATGTCCGACATATCGCATCAGAATTAGCTCGTCGCCGATTGGTTGCAATGATGCAGCATGCTGCATCGCAATCGCTGCGGATGGCAACCAGTGCAACCGACAATGCAACTGTTCTACCGCCATTGGATTGGCAAAAGACAGATGGTGCAGAACGTCAGTTGTATACTGCAATCCAAACCGAAATGGATCGATTCAAGAAAACCATCGGATGGCAAGAAATGCAAGACGGGCTTCGTGGAGAAATGGATTTTGCAGCACAGACCCACAAGCCAGGGACGATGCAATTAGGTGACTTTACTGAAAAACCGATTACGAATCAAGCACCACCGGACTTGGTCTTTGAAGATCAACGACCAGAACCAGTCGATACAATCGATATCGATGAAGAGGACCGTATTGCAGCATTGGAATGGGATTCAATGGAACAGGTACCAATGCCTGAACGAGACGAAGAAGATCTAACTCCACCTGCACCACTTCCCCAAGCACCATCGAGCGAGGGGCGTCACGGTGCAGCCATGGAACTCGCCCCATCAGCAACATCGGTAATCACTGATGATTGGATGGATGATACTCCTCCAAAGGAAGAAGAAAAGGTAGTCGAGACGACTCCTCTTATTCGAATACGAATCCTTACTTCATTCGATGAAGCAATAGCAACGACAGACGGATCTGAGTTGATGCTCCAAGCAGGAGATGTTCACAATTTAGAGACCGGTATGGCTCAGTGGCTCATCGATTCAGGTGCTGCAGAAGCTGCACCATTGTGAACGAAACATCTTGAAGATGATAGAAAGCAGAATCTGTTTGAGCAAAGCTCCTTGTAGATTCGATAAGGCAGAGCCTGTTTAGATTAGAACAAGGTTTCAGAGAAACGCTTCACTTCAGTTGACAGTGCGCATCGATAACTCGATGGTTACTGAGTCAGGAATGTCAATCTTTGCGACTTGTCGCAGAGAGGTTTCATCCTTTCCGGAGTTGATGTGCATTTCCAACAATCGCTTGTGAACACGTAGTTCCCAATGATCGTAGGTTTCGCTTCCTTCACCATCAGGTGCACGTCGGACAGGAACGACCAGACGGCGTGTTGGTAGAGGAATTGGACCTCGAAGCTTGGTATCGCTTTGATCGCAGATTGCACGAATGTGACTTGCTACACGATCAATATCGGAGTGGTTGTTTCCGGTTAGTTTGATGACTGTAACGGCTGCCATAATTCATACATCCTGTTCAAGTTTCATTGAGTATTGGAACTCACTTCTTCTCAATCTTGAGACAAACACCAGCAGCGACAGTCTTACCCATGTCACGAATAGCGAATCGGGACAATTCAGGGAAGGTGTCCATTTGCTCGATAGCAAAAGGCTTGGTTGGTTGGAAACGGATCAAACATGCATCGCCGTTCTTGAGGAACGATGGGTTTGCTTCCTTACCATTCTTGTTTGTCTTTTCAAGTAGGTCTTGGAACTTGATAGCAACTTGAGCGGTGTGTGCGTGGAAAACCGGGGTGTATCCGACGGAAACAGCCTTTGGAATGTCCATAAGTTGGATTTGACCGACGAAGGTTTCGTCGTGGCGAACGAATGTAGGTTCGCTGTCAGTGTATCCAGCAACGTCACCACGGCGGATTTCGTCAGCAGCAAGGCCACGGACGTTGAAACCGACGTTGTCACCAGGCTCAGCCTTGGTGACGATTGTGTGGTGCATTTCAATTGACTTGACTTCAGCAGACTTCTGAGATGGGTTGAAGACAACTGTCTTTCCACTGTTCAGAGTACCTGTTTCAATCTTACCGACTGGGACAGTTCCGATACCAGAAATCTTGTAGACATCTTGGATAGGAAGTCGAAGTGGCTTGTCAAGAGGCTTGCTTGGCATTGCAGCAGCATCGATTGCTTCGAAGAGGGTTGGTCCATTGTACCATGGAGTGTTTTCGCTCTTCTTGTAAACGTTGTCGCCTAGCAGAGATGAAGCAGGGACCATTGGAATCTTGTCGAGTTGACTACCGAATCCAGCCATCTTGAGAAGTTGTGAAACTTCATCAACAGCTTTCTTGTACTTGTCTTCTGACCAGTCAACACCAGAAATGTCCATCTTGTTTACGTGGACAATCAGTTCCTTGACACCAAGAACCTTTGCGAGGAAAGCGTGTTCCTTGGTTTGTGCGTTAACACCGTCGTTTGCAGCACAGAGTAGAACTGCTGTGTCTGCTTGGGATGCTCCAGTAATCATGTTCTTTACGAAATCACGGTGACCAGGTGCATCAATGATAGTCCAGTAGTACTTAGGAGTGAAAAACTCCTTGTGAGCGACGTCGATGGTGATTCCACGTTCTCGCTCTTCCTTTAGACCGTCCATAACATACGCAAGTCCGAATCCGGCCTTACCTTGCTCAGCGGCGAGTTTTTCGTTCTTCTCGATAACGTGTGCTTCGATGTGACCGGAGTCAAGAAGAAGACGACCAACAGTGGTCGACTTTCCGTGATCAACGTGACCGACGAAGACGATGTTACGATGTGGCTTGTTCTTATCTTCCCATTGTGCTGGCATAATAATTGCTCCTTAGCGTCTCTTGCGACAAACCTCCCCTATTTCAAAGAGTCGGTGATATTC